>CAMPAX010000139.1 GCA_946633495.1 uncultured Lachnospiraceae bacterium
ATCAGAAAATGTATGAGAATAAGATCTGGCTGAAAAAAACCGAAGCTGAGTCGATTCGAATGTCATGATCTAATTGATTTTTACGGGAGCTGAGATGTGGCTCCCGTTTTTATTTTCGTTTTTCTCAAAATTATTTATACCAGACGGTTAACATTTCTATAAAATATATGGTATAGTCGTACCAGGTGGTTTTGTCATGCACAGGGTCTGCGCCGACGGGCATGGATTTGTAAAAAACAGGGGGAAACGGAATGGGGAAGATAAACACCTCGGAAAATGCAGTAAATATAGAACCGGGTAATGAACAGAATAAAGAGCGGTATAAAGAGAAGAGAAGGACCCGGCTTCCGAAGGTAAGGAGGAACCGGAAACTTCTGGTTCATGTCGGTCTGATCATCGGAGTGATCTTCCTCATCGTGATCGGTGTTACTGCCGTGATCCTGGTAAAAGAAAATATCCGGACGTATCTGAAGTCCAAGGAAGAGTACATGAGACCGTTGGCGGATCGTCAGCTGATCAATATACTCAATTCTCCGAATATCGGGTGGTTTATCGACCGGTGGGAAGCGGACCACAGCCTGGCGTATCTTTATGTCGATAAAGACATGGAGAATCCTTATTATCAGGAGTTGGTACAGGTAATTCCTTATGACGAGGAAAACGCACGTCCCGGTTATGATCCGGATCACTTAGACGATCTTCCTCCCAGAATACAGGATCTTCTTGCAGGCTACTTATATACAGATATTTATATGGAACAAATGCTTAGCTGTGTCCTGATGCAGAATCTGTCCTGTTTAGAGGTCGATGTCAGCGAGGAGCATTGGGGAACCGGACTTATATATATGGGGGATCTTTACTTAGAGGAGCAGGATCTGGATGAATACAGCACCGGGCTGGGGGACGACTACAGTTACATTCTGGACGAAATGGAAGGCATTAAGAAGGTCAAGGAGACCGGCACTTCGACCTTTGAGCGATTCGAATCTCCGCGGGATGGAAGTTATTACTACACTTTTATCACGCCGATCTTTGATAAGGGAGAGGTGAGAGCCGTACAGATCCTCATCTATGACTGGAGCAATTATCATTCGACGGTGATTAAAAATGCGTTATGGATCGTCGGGATCAGTACACTGGTACTTGCGCTTGCGGCTGTTCTGCTGCTGTACTTTATTAATCGCTCGGCTATCCGGCCTCTGGGAAAGGTTCAAAGGGGTGTCCGGGATTATATGGTGACGAAGGACAGCTGGCGGGTATATGAGCAGCTGAAGGATATCAAACAGCGAAATGAGTTCGGTGCACTGGCGGATGATGTTACACAAATGGCAGTGGAGATCGACCGATATACCGAGGAGGTGAAGAATCTCACAAAGGATCGTGAGCGGGTGGAAGCCGAGCTGTCTCTGGCTGCGGATATACAGAAGGGATTCCTTCCGGGAGAATTCCCGGAGGCGGCAGATTATGAGATCTATGCCTCCATGAATCCTGCCAAGGAAGTGGGCGGAGATCTGTATGATTTCTTCGATATCGATCCGACACACGTGGGTCTGGTCATCGGAGATGTGTCCGGCAAAGGTGTTCCGGCATCCCTCTTTATGATGATCGCGAAGGTCCTGATCCGGGAATATGCAAGAACCGGAGCGTCACCTTCGGAAGTGCTTGCCAGGGCAAACCAGACCCTATGTGCCAACAATAAAAATGACATGTTCGTTACCGCATGGTTCGGTATCCTGGACCGCACAACCGGTAAGATCCTTGCGGCCAGTGCGGGACATGAGTTCCCGATCATGCATAGCGCAGAAGGCGGGTTTACTCTCGTTAAGGACCGGCATGGATTTGTTCTCGGCGGTATGGAAATGACCAAATACCGTGAATATGAGCTGGAGCTTGGAAAGGGCGGGATCCTTCTCGTCTACACCGACGGTGCTCCGGAGGCGACAAATGCAAATGACGAACTCTTCGGAACCGACCGCATGCTGGAAGCCTTGAATTCCAGTCCCTGTGAGCATCCGAGAGAGGTGATCGATACCATAGACCGCGCCATCTCGGAATTTGTCAAAGATGCGCCGCAATTCGATGATCTGACCATGCTTTGTGTAAGGTATAAAGGGCAGTGACAGATCAAATAACTACTTGAAACTTTACCGAACTGCCCTATAATTAAGGTATCCGGTTTTTGGAGGTGACACTATGAAACTCCTGCTGATCGTTTTAATTGCACTGTTCTTTGGCGTGTTTCTGATCCTGCCCGTGATTTTTACGTGGGCTGCCAGCCGTTTCATCGACCCCGAACAGGAATATGACACGGACAGTCCGTTTTATCGGAAGCTCCTTTATATCGGTACGGCCATCATGCTTTCGCCGCTTCGGATCCGGGTTCATTTTACCGGGAAGGAGAAGATCCCGAGAACAAAGAAGGTGATGTTCGTATACAATCATGTATCGAATTTTGATCCGCTTCTTCTGTATATGAATCTGAAATCGTGGAACATCGCATTTCTTTCAAAAGAAGAAAATTTTAAGATCCCGGTATTCGGCCGGATCGCGAAAAGATGCTGCTTCCTGGCCATTGACCGGGAGGATCCGCGGGAGGCACTGAAGACCATCAATAAGGCAGCGGAGCTCCTGAAGAAAAATGAAGTTGCCATCGGCGCATCTCCGGAGGGAACCCGCAGCAAGACCGGCGAGCTTCTTCCCTTCCATGACGGGGTATTCAAGGTGGCGAAAAAGGCGGACGCTCCCGTGGTGGTAGTACGGATCCGGGATACGGAGAAGATCCGGAATCAGGCTCCGCTCCGGAGATCGGACGTTTACTATGATATCGTCGATGTCATAAAGCCGGGAGATTCGGAGTGGAAGAATGTACATATGATCTCCGAAAGAGCCAGAAATTCCATGATGAAATAATCGATAACCTTTAATGCGAGAGCGGACCGGCTCTCGCATTTCTACTTTTCTGTATGGATTGTACGGGTGACATCCTCCCCCACCTGAAGAGGGCGCGCATGTTTCGAACTGAGAAGGTAGCATATGATCCCGCCAAAACAAAAGATGGCACCCAGGATCATAAGTCCGGTTTGCAGGGGCGAAGCTGTTCCGGCAATGTCGAAGACACCCTTCATCGCGCTGCTGACGGTCAGGGCCGCAACGCCGGAGCCGTACAGATTCAGAGTGAGTCTGCCGGGTCCCGGGAGTGCGCGGAAAACCTGCAGGATCAGTGCAGGAAGCACTCCCAGAAGAAGCGGCCACAGGAAGAGGAAAGTCATAAATGGAGAACGTACATTATGTGAGAACCGGTCATAGACAAGGAAGAATATCAGGCAGAAAGCGCTGACGCTTCCGTAGATTATCATTCCCTTTCGAAGGCTTTTGTGCCGTATCTCTCTGTCAGTTTCCGATGTATACAATATCACTCACACTCCTTTCTGATTCCTTTCGCCCGTTCGTGGTAGGGTTATTGATCACTTCGCCGTTGAAATACATGGTTGTGGATCCTCCGCCGTCCAGATTGTATGCTTCGGTACAGCCCAGTTTCTGCAGGATCTCTGCCAGTTGGAGAAGACTGAGACCGGCACTTTCACTGGTCCTTCCGTCGGAAACCACCATGACATAATGCAGAGGCGAGATATATCCGATGGCGGTTCGGGGATTGCTGTTCATGGAGTGTCCGACCTCCGAGGAGGCAGTGACGGTGATCTCGCCGTCCTCCACCAGACCGGGGCCGAAGGAGTACACCTGCAGGGCTCCACGTTCAAGAAGCTCTTCTGCGGTGAAGTCTCCTTCCCGGATCACTTCCATGGTTCCATCCTGATAGACCACCAGATCCTGCGCGTCCTCCGAGCTTGCCTGGCTGCGGTACAGGATTCCGTTCCGGATCACATATCCGCTGCTTCGGAATCCGTAATAATCTCCGTTTACTGCCAGGATCGCGCCTGCTCGTTCTGCAATCTCGGAGGTCTTTTCCTTTACATTTCGTCCGAAGCTGTCCTCTGCCAGCCCGGACCTGAGTGATGCGACGGAACTGATCTGTATATCCGCAACATAGACCATGGTGTCATAAACAAAGTGCTTTGTCAGGGAAATGGTGGTGTCCCGGTCCTGATAAAGATACCCGTTTTCTGTCGTCGTTATGGAAGGCTCCGAAGTATCCTGCCCGATTTTGGATTCCTGGGTGCCGCTTATAGTTTCCTGTTGGTTTTCCTCTCCGGTGCCGGAGGTTTCCATACTTCCCTGACTCTTTGCTGTGGAGGAATCCCCGTCAGTGCTGTAGGACGCATCCGCATTCCGGTAAACCTCTGCCATAGCGCGCTGATCCACCTTTATGGTGTCATGAGGAAATACAAAGACATCCAGCATTGTAAATGCCGTATAAGCAGTGAGTGCGATGCCATAGATCCATGCCCAGACATGACGGGGCTTTTTTCTTTTATGGGAACCGCAGGCGGGGGACGGGTCATAAAGCTGCCCCTGCGGCTTGATGATATTTTCCATGCTGCACATCCTTTCTTCTGAAAACCCAATGTTTCTGAATATAATAGCTGAATACGGACAGCCCGGTATCGACCAGGAGCTTTGCCGGGAGTGCGGTGGTAAGCATCGTGGTCATCAGGCTGACGAGTCCGGCGGACAAACCCATTTGCAGGATAAACAGGATGAAATACCGACGTCCGCTTCGCGTGAGCTTCTCCTTACTTTTAAAACACCAGAACTGATTCAGTGTGAAATTCATTACGCCGGAGCCTGCCCTGGCGATGACGGTTGCAATGGTGATGGTCAGTGCATAATCCGGGGGAAGAACCTGCATCAGGATCCAGAACAGCAGAAGATCCAGTCCGGAGGAGAGAAGCGAACCTGTGACAAAACGGATCGGCCGCCTGTACACACGAAGGGAATCCCGGATCGGCCGGAAATGAGAGCATTTGTTCCCGTCCTCATACACTGTGGTGATGGGAAGCTGGAAGATGGGGACTTCCTTTACGGCATCCTCCAGCAGGTGCATCTCATATTCGTATCGGTCCCCCTCAGTAGAGAGTGCCAGATCATAGAGAGAGCGGGGAATCCCACGGAGTCCTGTCTGGGTATCGGTGACCTTTACTCCGGTTGAAAGACGGAAGAAAGCGGAAGTGATTCGGTTTCCGAAACGGCTTCTTCGGGGAACATCCTCTCCCGTAAACCGGCGGACTCCCAGGATCAGATGATCCGAATGTTGTTCCAGAGCTGCCATTACCCGGTGAATATCCTCGGGAAGATGCTGCCCGTCTGCGTCCGCAGTGACAATGCCGAGATCAGAAGGGTACAGGTTTTTGGCGGCGCGGATGCCGGTGCGAAGGGCGGCACCCTTGCCTGCATTTTTGTCGTGATGGAGAATCCGGGCCCCCAGCCTTTCCGCACGAAGAAAATATGGATGGGTGCTTTCATCGCTTCCGTCATCCACGATGAGAATGTGCTGCATACCCAGTTTCGTCAGTTCTTCCACAAGATGCACCAGAGGCTCTCCCGGCTGATAAGCAGGGATCAGGATCGTGGAATGGACGAAAGATCGGCTGCCTGTATATGTTACGGAGTTCATCATGCAGTCACCTCCTTTATTGAGCGGTAGCGTTGCCTGATCCCGGTACATCAAATGATCGGCCGACACATACTCAGGATCATCGGTTTGGGGCAACTGCCCTTTGGCCCGGGAATCATTTATTCGATGTTATAGGTGCATTGTAGAAGGAAAAACTGAAATCATTCTGAAATGAAAAAAGAAAATAAAACAAATTAATCTAACGTTAATGTTTGCCAAAAGATTCATTCATTTTCATTTGGTAGGATTCTACTTGTAAGAACGAAAGCGGGAACCGCATGGATATAGATGAGGAGGACAGGGAAATGAGTGAATTCGAAAAGGCTGAACTTTTAAAAGAGCGTGCAAATGTAAGTTTTGAGGAAGCAAGAGATGCGCTGCGCGCATGCAACGGAAAGCTTGCCGATGCCCTGGATATGATCGAGAGAAGGAAGAGAGCAGCCGAGGATCTTCGCCGTTCCTATGGAAATGATACCGGAATGACCGGCTCCTTCGATGGTTCCGGCAGCGGTTATGCTTCCGGCAGAAACTATGGCACCGGCAGCGGCTATGGCACCGGCAGCGGCTATGGTACCGGCAGAAACTATGGTCCCTGTACCGGCTGCAGATATTCAGACGAAAGCTACGGCAGCCGGAATGAATCCTTCGGAACGAGCCTGTGGCGCCTGATCAAGACCGC
>CAMPAX010000140.1 GCA_946633495.1 uncultured Lachnospiraceae bacterium
TCGTATTATTCAGAAAGGCTTCTCCCCCGATTGACACAACTTCATGCCCATCAATAGTATCCAATACCACTTCTTCCGATGCACCTCTGTATTTGATAATAGATGCCTTTCCATCCGCTGTTAATGCATAATCCCAATCTTCATAAGTCTGAACCTGTTCAGTCCCAACAAAATATGCGTTTACACCAGCATCCCAGTTTTCTTCAAGATTCATCGGCAGAACTGCTGTAGCAAAATACAAATTGATTGAATTTGTTTTATAAAAAGCATAACTTCCAATCTGATTCACCGATAAAGGAAGACGCAATTCCGAAAGTGACGCACAACCACAAAAAGCATAACGACCTATACACTCTACTGTTGTAGGAAGATTCATCCCCACAAGGGAACTACATCTGTAAAATGCATAATTATCTATTTCCGTCAACTTCGCACAACCGGAAAAATCTACCATTTCAAGTTTTGTAAGGGATTCACAGGAACGTGCCTCTATGTGTGTCAATTCAGATTCATCCTCAAAAGTAATTCTACGTAAGTTTTCTGCTCCACGAAAAACCCAAGCAGGAAGATAATCAAGTTGACTCTCTGATTCAAATGTCACTGCCAACAGTCTATTACACCCTGTGAAAACCTCCTGTCCCATAGTTGAAACATTTCGTGGAACAGTGAAATCTTCAATGCCGGAATATGCAAACGTTCCATATCCGAATCGATCCATCCCGGATTCCGGTTCAAAATCAATTTCTGTAAGGTTATAATCATAATAGAACGCAAAAGCGCCTATATGTTGTGTATTTTTCGGAATCAAAAGCGGATCCGACATTTTTTCACAACAAAGGAACGCATAACTTCCAATCTCCTTAAGCGTAGCCGGGAGTATCGGAGTTTGCAGCTCACCGCAATATTCGAAAGCATTTTCCCCTATTGACAACAATCCATCATTCAATATCACTTTTGAGAGGTCGCGAGCTCCGGCAAACCCATAAGCTTCAATTCTTGTAACCGTTTTCGGTAAAGAATACTCCCCTGTCTTACCTGCCGGATAAATCCAGAGTATGGTAAGTCCCTTATCATAAAGCACACCATCGTAAGAGGCATAAACCGGATTATCAGAACTTACACCAATCTCTGAAAGGTTTCTACATCCGGAAAATGCACCCCTGCCAACATTGGATAAGCCCGAGCTAATCACTATAGAACAAAGTCCACTGTTATAGAATGCCTGATCCCCTAAAATCTCCAAACTATCCGGGAGAATAATACTCTTAAGTTGTTCATCATATGCAAATGCAGAACTTAAAATACTATTACAACGACTATCTTCACCAAAAGTAACCTCCGATAATTCCCAACAATTGCAGAATGCACCGCCCTCAATGATTTCTACCGAATCCGGGATTATCACCTTTTTAATATGAGTTCCCGCAAATGCATCCGATCCGATCATCGTAAGTGTACTTTCTTCCGCAAAGATGAGTTCGGCCAGACCACTATAGTGAAATGCTGATTCTTTAATTCTTGTAATATTTGCAGGAATAATCACCTCTCTTAGTGCAGATGTACACTGAAATGCATGGATTGATATTTCCTGAAGATTACCGTTTCCCGAAAACGTTACGGATACAAGACGATTTGAGGCTACATATGCACTCTCCCCAAGAATTTCCAAACTTGCCGGAAAATCAACAGTTCCCACCCTGCTATAAGCAAATCCACCTCTTCCAATCTCTTTCAATCCTTCATTCAGATTCACTTGTGTGGACCTGGAATATGCGAAAGCTGCCGCACCAATCACTGTCGTATCCGCAGCAATCGTATATTCACCCGCAAGAGCTGCCGGATAATATATCAAATCCGTTCCTGCTTTGTTATATAATGCACTGTTCTTTACCTGAAACGCAGAGTTCCCACCTGCAACTGCAATGGTCCGAAGCCCGGTACTTCCATAGAATGGAGACTCCCCAAGTTCAACCAGTGTGCTCGGGAAGTAGAATGCATTGATCCCGCAGAATTCGAAAGCCTTATCTCTGACTGCTGCAAGTTTTGAACTGTTTCCGATAGACACTTCCGAAAGCCTTGAGCACCCGCTGAACGCCTGAACACCGATAGAGGTAACCGCATCCGGAAGATCGATTCCTCTAAGCGCCGTACAGCCTGTAAACGCCCAATCACCAATCATTGTCAGAGTCTTCGGAAGATCTACAGAGCGAATTCTCGTATTATTCCCAAATGCCCATTCTCCGATAGAAGTAACGTTCTTTCCTTCAATGGTCTCAGGAACAGTTACATACCGCCGCTTACCCGTATAAGATCGGATATCTATGGTTCCGTCATCCTTTGTTATATAGCTGAATACTGTGCCTTCATCCTCGTTGATCCAGCTTGCATAAAGCGTCACATCTTCATTGAAGATATTCGTGTACAGTTCACATTCCGCCGTGCAGTTGGGATCAAAGTACCAGCCATCATAAACCACATAAAGTCTCTCCGGCTCCGGCATGAACTGTACGGTACGTCCACGAACGAAGATCTGCGTCTCACCGGGGATCTCATCCGTCAGCATATCATAGGTGATGGTTCCCTTCTCCTCGCATACCAGTGCATGGATATCCAGTTCACCGTAGCCATGACGATAATCCGCCCCCAGAATACCCACGTCAATGGAAGATGCCCGGAACAACTGAAGCATCTTGTCAAAGGTCACATTTCCGTTCTGAGACATATAGAGTGCTGCCGCCCCGGCTGCGATCGGGCTTGAGATAGATGTTCCTGTCGAAGCTCCGTAATCACCACCAACTGCCGTCGTGAAAGCTGTGCCCGGAGCCAGAATGTCAACGTTTTCACCATAGTTGGAATAATCCGTGATCGTGTCATTTTCCGTATCGTAAGCACCTACTCCGATAACGGAATCGAGGGATGCTGGATAAACAGGGAGGTTGCTGCCGTCATTACCGGCGGATGCGATACAGATAATATCACTGTCGACCGCAAGCTTCGTGTACTTACTGAACATATCCTCGTATGAACGGAAGGACATGTTGATGATATCCACATCCTGCTCGATGGCGTAGGCCAGACCGAATACCGCGTCAGAACCCCGGACAAATTCACCGGAGGGATCCACGTCGCACTTGATCACAAGCAGATTCACTTCCGGTGCGATACCGGTGATGCCTTCTCCATTCTCCATCGTAGCAGCGATGACACCGGCCACCGCCGTACCATGTCCCTGCTCATCATCGATGATGGACATATCATAATCCTTAACAACTTTATCCTGAGATGCATAGTAAGAATACTCACTAATCTTTCCGGCAAATTCCGGATGGTCGATATCGATACCGGAGTCGATGACCGCAACAGTAACGCCTGCACCCTTTGTATAGGTCCAGGTATCCTGGAGATCGATGTAATCCAAATATTGTTGATTTCCGTAATAGGGATCATTTCCCGAATAGGAAGGGCGGCTCTTACGAACCGAAAGACGGGGAGCTGCCGGTTCCTCATCAGCTCCGTCTGATGCATCTGTTCCGGAGGAAGGAGGAAGAACATCTCCGGGTACCATGGGAAGTTCATTTGCGGAGATGTAATAATCCGGGGACATCTTCATCACGTCCGCGGCGAGCGAATCATCCGCAAACACACTGTCGATGGTCATACCTTCAGGCAGATAAAGAACAGCGAAGTCCTCCTGTGCGGTAAGTCGCACCTTCGCTCCAAGTTTTCCGGCGATCCGCTCGGCGTCCGCCTTAGTCGTATTCTGAAGAACGATGGAATCCTCAGCATAAAGCCCCTGATCCTTTACCAGCTGCTCCTGCTGATCCGCTACCGTCTTCTCACGGAATTCCATCTCTCTTTCCGCGCTGTCACGCTGAAACTCTGTCTCATAGGTATCCCCATAAGACGTATGGAATAATCCATTTTCATCCGGACCACGGTCCGGGGTTTCCGCATTCACCGACACATCCGCCTTCGAAGCATCCGCATCCCCGCGTACCGTGCCCTCTGTGCTTCTGCCAAACCATGCAATAAATCCTGCCGATCCGAACACCAGCAGAAGAAATACTGCCAAATATAAAATATCCCTTTTCCGTAAACTCATATGTGATCCCCTCCTGTACAAGTCCCTTCAGTGTCATATACAATGCGAATAATTCTTCTGACAAAATACTTCCTGCTTGTCATTCTGAGCAAAGCGAAGAATCTTACCCGCTTTGCGAGGTCAAAGATCCTTCGGGCTTTCGCGCTTCCGCTTGGTCGTACTCGACGCACGACATGCGTGCCACCGGCACGCGTGCGTCCCCTCAGGATGACAAAACAAAAAAGCGCCACTACCTGCGACGCTTTCAAAAATGGAACCGGATCAGAGGCTCCTCACCCTTTGGAGTCTCTCTCTATTCTCTCATTCCAAATGCAACTGGCTACCATAAATATCATAATTCTTAGGTCCTATCAGCTTTGCGTCGCAAGATTTCTCTTGTTTTGCCAAATATAAAAATATACATAATTATTTTACTATATATCCATATGCAACGTCAACGAAATCAGACGTTTTCCCTGCTTTTTTTTCGTTTCAGACACAACAAGGGGCTGCCGTACTCGACGCACGACATGCGTGCCACCGGCACGCATGCGTCCCCTCAGGATGACAAAACAAAAAGCACCAAAAAACGGGCATTTCCCAACCCTGTCGGAAAACACCCGTTCTTCCGGGAACGATCCTCTACTCCGCGCCGTCCCGCTTTATTACCACCACAAAGGTTTTTACCAGGATCTTGATATCCAGGAGGATACTCCAGTTCTCGATATACTCCTGGTCCAGTCTTACGACCTCATCGAAATCCGTGATCTTGCTTCTTCCGCTCACCTGCCACATGCCGGTGATCCCGGGCTTCATTCCGGCCCTGCTCCGATGCTCCAGGTTATACTGCTCCCATTCATTCTGGGTGCATGGGCGCCAGCCCACAAGGGACATATTCCCGAGCACCACGTTAAAGAACTGTGGAAACTCATCAATAGATGTATTACGGATAAAATTACCGATACCCTTCGGGCGTCCGTCCTTCCCCTTCTTCTCACTTCCGATGATCCGCGGATCATCATCCATTTTAAACATCAGTCCCTGCATCTTATTCTGCGACATAAGAGCGGCCTTCCGTTCCTCGGCATCCATGTACATGCTGCGGAACTTATAGATCTTGAACGGCTTCCCGTTTCGACCGATCCGGACCTGTTTAAAGAAGATGGGTCCCGGATCTTTGAAATAGATCAGCGGCCCTATGATGATGGTCAGCAGCAACGTAAAGACACATCCGACCAAGCCGCCGAGAATGTCGATGATCCTCTTCAGGATCAGCCATCCTGCGGAAATGAACTTCGCACTGTTTGTAATGACCTTGTAGCTTCCCAGCTTCTGAAGGTCAACTGCCGGCCAGCGGTTATCGTTCAGCGCCGTCATGCTGTAATACATGGTGATCCCCATGGTCATAAGACCATTCATCAGTTTTTCCGGGAAAAGCTGGTCCGCAGGCTGCAGGACAAATACACCGTCAACCCATTCATGACTGATCCATTCCATTGCGTGATCGGAGAGTTTAAATATGGGACAGTCCAAATTCACACCCTCGATCTGCCCCGGCGTATCCGATTCTTCTCCCATGAGGACGACAGCCACGATCTGCGCATCCTTCGTTCCGGCACCGGTAAGCTTCTTTATCGCATCCGCCACATGGGGACGGGAAGTCACAAGAACGATCCTTCTTTTATTCCGGTCACGTTCCAGCGCCCGAAGGATCCGCTTCTTATTCAGCTGTTTTACACAAATGTCAACCACCCAGAACATGCCGGTGGTCACAAATATCTGTAACCTGGAGAACTGTGATGACCGCTTGACCATGAACAGGAACACAAGTGTGATCACCAGGATCTCGACGGAATAGATCAGGACTGCGATGATCTCTTCAATCACCTTACGGCGGATGATACTCCGATAATGGGAGGAGAAGAGAATCGTGATCGCCTGACCAAGAAACATCAGCAACGCCAGGTATTGATATGTGTCTTTATCATAGGGACTGGATATTCCGTGGAAGATCCAGTAAGTAAAAATAAAGCAAAGCTGTAGCAGAATTATGTCCATGATGATAAAATCACCATGCTTCAGCCAGCCTTTCGTGTGCTTTCGATTCATCGCGTGGACCGCCTATCTATATCTTTACGTTCCAGGGAAACAACCGCAAAAGATTCCGA
>CAMPAX010000141.1 GCA_946633495.1 uncultured Lachnospiraceae bacterium
GTTCCCTGCTCGTTCTCATAATAGTTCACATCGAAGTTCATGCCGTAATCGGTCAAGGTCTTCAATAGTTCCTGTTAGATAGAAAAAGGGAGAATTGACGGATTTGAACCTGCGGTCGCGCCTGCCGGCTTGGTCGAATCGGCGCCAAACGCATGCCACCGGCATGCGGCGCCCCTCTGCGCCCGAACGCAAGTGTTCGATACACAATGGGGTCGCAGGTGTAACTCTACAGCATCAGACACAAAAATACCCACCCCGATGGGGTGGGTATTTTTGTGTCGGCGCGACAGGATTTGAACCTGCGACCTCTGCGTCCCGAACGCAGCGCTCTACCAAACTGAGCCACGCGCCGATCTGTTTATAATGTGCCGTTTCAGAGGCACAACTGATATAATACTAATTCTTTTGTGATTCGTCAAGTGGAATTTTTTAAAATTCATTTCTTTTTTCGGCGATTTCTAAAAGTGTCGGAAGGGCGGCGGACTATTTTTGATCGGATCATAAGATTTTCTTTGCATGAAAGGGCGTTGTGGTTTATAATATTGATATCTGTGTGAGGAGGCTTCCAGAAATCATGAGATTTATACATATATCGGACGTATACCTTGGATATGTTCCGGATAAAGGAAAGGATTGGAGCGAGGATCGGGCGAAGGAGATCCAGGCGACGTTTGAGCAGGTCCTTACGGACTGCAATGAGAAGAACGTTCAGCTGCTTCTCATTGCCGGGAATCTTTTTGCGGCGCCGCCTACCGAAGAACAGCTGGAATGGCTGGATGCAAAGCTCTCGACGCTGGAGCATACCAGAACCCTGCTGATCGCGGGAAGTGCGGATTATATCGCGCCGAAGTCGCCCATGGAGACCTTTCAGTTTCAGTCGAAAACGGTTGTTTTCCCAAGAGAAAAGACAACAAATGCTTATCTGAAGGGCGTGAATACCTGCGTTACGGGCTACAGCTACGGGCAGCCGGCCCACCGGGAACCGATCATTGAATCCATAGCCCCCGGACGGGCAGGTGCATTTAATATCATGCTTGCAAATGGCGGCGATGCCGAGCATATGCCGTTCCGGAAGAGTGTATTGGCAAAGAAGGGCTTCGATTACATTGCCTTGGGCGGATCCCGCCGGCCGTCGCATATTCTGAAAAATCGTATCGCTTATTCCGGTTCCCCGGAACCGCTGACGGTGAGTGATCAGGGAAAGCATGGATATATTTTAGGAGAGATGACGGAACAGGGGACATCCATAACATGGTGTCCCATCGCAAAAAGGTCTTACATCCGGTTCACCTTTGATCTGAAACCGAACATTTCCGGAGACGAGATCGCAAAGCTGGCGGAAGAGAAGATGATGAAGATGGGCTATCAGAACATCTACAGCATCGTGATGCAAGGTTTTGCATCGGAGGATCTGAAGCCGGATTTCACCAGGCTGCAGAGAAGGTTCAATATATACGAGATCGATGATCAAACCATGTCGCTTCGAGACATCGATCTGCTTCGGGTGGAAAATGAGAACAATCTGGTGGGCGGTTTCATAAAGGAGATCGCCGACCATGTGACCATAGAGGAAAGGGTCAGGGAGAAAGCCAGACGTTATGGTCTGGAGGCTCTGATCAGAGCGGGAGAGTAACATGTATCTGACAAAACTCTTAATGAGAGATTTTGGTAAATTCCATAATGAGGAGATATCCCTGCAGCCGGGTCTGAATGTGATCGAGGGCGGCAGGAACTCCGGAAAAACTACCATCCGGGAATTCATTACCGGAATTCTGTACGGTATCCGGAAGAAGAATGACAGCTCGGGAAAGGCTTCTTCCTATGAAACCTATAAGCCGGAGGGACGCGGGCGCTACTCCGGAACCGGATATGCAAAGCAGGAAGGGAAGACCTACCTGATCGACCGGTCCTTTTTGGCAGGGGCAAAGAAAACCTCCGTGCTGGACGTGCAGACCGGGCGGGAGGTTATGCTGAAGAATGCCGATACACTGGCAGGTTCCATCCTTGAGACGGATCTTAGTTCCTATCAGGATACCTTCGTGATCGAGGAAGGTTCGGCAGAGAATCTGACCGAGTACCTGGGGAACCGGATTCAGACCGGAAATGGGAACCTCAGCCGTGCCAGGGCTTTGGCATATCTGAAGAAGGAGCGGAAGAAAAATGATCCGCAGCCGCTGATCCGCCGTCTTGATGACCTGACAGAGAAGCTGGAAGCTTATGATGATGTGGATGATGCGCTTCAGGCCAACAAGAAGGCACTTCGTCAGCTGACGGATGAATTTGCCATGGAGGCTGCAAAAAGGAAAAGAGAATCCAGACAGCTGGTTGAGAATGAAGACGGAACCATAACCTACAAGACCGATGAGGAACTGGACGAAAGGTTAAGCCGCCTGGCAGAGGCGGATAAGAGCCGGGAAGCGTCTGAGGAAGACGAGGATGAGGAACAGGAACCGAAGAAGAAATGGTACGATAATGTGTTCGCTATCTTCCTTACTGGTCTTCTGGTAGTCGGAGTGATCGCGGGCGTCGTTTATCTTCTTCCGTTTGAGTCCGCAGTCCGGAAGCTTTTTATCCTGTTCACGGGAATCTTTGTAGTGATCACCATTATCGATGGCTATCGAGCGAAGGGTGCATTCAGTGATGAAGAAGCCGTCACACCATCGGAGGAGGACTTTAATCGCGTTCTCGAAGAGCTGGAAGAAGAGCAGGAGAAGCAGGAGAAGAAAGAAAACGCCGAGTTCGACATGGCTTTTGCCAAGGAGTATTCGGATCGGAAGGATCAGCTGAAATTAGAGGAATCTGCACTGATCGACCGGAGACGGGAACGTGACCTGCTTCGGAAGGAACAGAGTCAGGTATTCAAGAAGAAGAGCGAGCTGGAAGAGGAGCTTCGTGCCATCAATCTGGCCATCAGCACCATCGATTCCTTATCCGGACAATATCAGGAGAAGGCGGCCGGAACCTTTGTGCCGTTCCTCTCGGAGTATATCACGCCCCTTTCTGACGGGCGGTTCGGCGAGCTTCTCTTTGATGAGAAGGAAGGACTTACGGTGGAAGGCGCGGGCGGAAGCTTTGCTGTTGAGCTTTTACCCGAGGAACTGGCGGCTCGGATCTATCTGGCGGTCCGACTCAGTATAGCCAAGAGAAGTACATCGGAGAAGCTTCCCCTCATTATAGATGATGCGGTTCATTTCAGCTCGGAAGCGGAAGCCGGAGCATTTCTGGATGTATTGGAAGATATGGAGCAGGAACAGATCGTCCTGATGACCTCCGATCCGATGATTCATCGCGCGCTGGATGCAAAGAACATGGCGTACAATTATGTGAAACTTCGTGAGAAGTAAACTGAGAACACCCCCGCCGAAAGGCGGGGGCGCTTTCCGTTTTTTCTGAACGAAAAAAAAGCAGGGCCTGCCGGTTGGAAACCGAGGCCGGAGAGCAGGAAAAATGCAGTTGAAACATGAAATAGGCAGGATTCTCTCCCCTGAGGAGATAGAGAAGGGACTGGAGGCGGACCGTGAGGCCCGGGATGCGGCATGGCAGAGGGTGTGCGACCGCGCGGATGAAATAAGCATCATCGATTTTCATACCCATATTTTCCCGGAGAAGATCGCAAAAAGGGCACTTGAAAAGTTGTCTTACGACAGTGGGTCGAAGCCTTTCACCGGCGGAACCGGGAAGGAGCTGCAGGCCTCCATGGAGAAAGCCGGGATCGGTCTCTCCATCGTACTTCCCGTGATCACGAATCCTGCAAAAGTGGCCCATATCAACGCCGGTGCGGCCAGGCAGAACTGTACGGTGGATGAGACCGGGCTGCTCTCATTTGCCGGGATCCATCCGGAGTCGGAGGATTACCGCGGTCTCCTGAAAATGGCAAAGAAGCTGGGCTTTCAGGGAATCAAGCTGCATCCGGATTACTACGGAGTCCGTTTCAACGATATCCGCATCAAGCGGATCGTGGATTTTGCCTCCGAGCTGGATCTGATCATAGTGACTCACGCGGGAACGGATATCGGACTCTATCCGCCGATATGCTGCACGGTGGACGATGTGGCGGAGGTAGTGCGGGATGTGCGCCCCGGAAAGCTGGTGGCGGCCCATATGGGTGGCTGGAACAACTGGGATGAAGTTGCGGAGAAGCTTGCCGGACGGGAAGTATATGTGGATACGGCATTTTCCATCGGTGAGATCGAATGGAATACTCCGGAATCCGCAAAATACGGGTTTCATCAGTTGTCGGACGAGGCGTTTGTACAGCTGGTATATGCCCTTGGGACGGACCGGGTGCTTTTTGCAACCGATAGTCCGTGGGCAGAACAAATGGATTATGTAAACCGAATGGCGGCGATGCCATTTACGGACCGGGAGAGGAAAATGATATTTTCCGGAAATGCCAAAAGGCTGCTGGGAATCCCGGCGGAATAACCGATGGCATTCCCGACCGGGAAAAGTATAAGTTACACTAAGAAGTTCAGGAGGAAGTTATGTCACAGCTTTTAGAGATACAGAACCTGCATGTAAATGTAGGCGAAAAGGAGATTCTTCATGGTGTTGATCTTGTGGTGGGAGCCGGCGAGACGCATGTCATCATGGGACCTAACGGGGCGGGAAAATCCACTCTGGGTCATGCGATGATGGGAAATCCCGCCTATTGGATCACGGACGGAAAGGTGCTCTTTAACGGACAGGATCTGACGGAGGAATCTGCTACGGACCGTGCGAAAGCAGGAATGTTTCTGTCGTTCCAGAATCCCATCGAGGTACCGGGAATCTCCCTTTCAAATTTCATCCGAAATGCACTGGATCAGCGCACCGGGAAGCGTGCCCGTCTCTGGGAATTCCGGAAGAATCTTGAGAAGAAAATGGCACTGCTCGGCATGGACAAGTCCTACGCGGACCGCGATCTGAACGTGGGATTTTCCGGCGGTGAGAAGAAGAAGGCCGAGATCCTGCAGCTGCTTATGCTGAACCCGTCTCTCGCGATCCTGGATGAGACGGATTCCGGTCTGGATGTGGATGCGGTCCGTATCGTGTCAGAGGGCGTTCGTGAGTTTCAGAAGAGCAGCGACGGTGCACTGGTGATCATCACCCACAGCACCCGGATCCTGGATGCGCTGAACGTGGATTTCACCCATATCCTGGTAGGAGGAAAGATCATCCGGACAGGAGACGGCAGTCTGGTTGAGGAGATCAATCGGGACGGATTCGAGGCATATACTAACTGATCCCGGCCCGGTACACAGTAAGCAAGCCCGAGTATTAAACCGGGACACAGGATGATTCAGGACACTGTCGAGATCGTAATTTAGATAGAGGGATACAAATGAGTGAAAAGACACAGGTAGATGACGTAAACCGGAGTCTGTATGATTTCCGTTACGAATATAAAGAGGGCGAGTATTATCAGGTGGACGCAGGTCTCACGCCGGACATCGTGGAGCAGATTTCCGCGGAGAAGAATGATCCCGACTGGATGCGTGAATTCCGACTGCAGTCCCTGGAGACATTTTACAAAACTCCCATGGTGACCTGGGGACCGCCCATAGATGGCCTCAACATGGAGAATATCGTGACCTATGTTCGCCCAAAGGGGAAAATGAGCGCTGACTGGGACGAGGTTCCTCAGGATATAAAGGACACCTTTGAACGTTTGGGAATTCCCAAAGCGGAACGGGAGTCCCTGGCCGGCGTCGGGGCGCAGTATGATTCCGAGCTGGTGTACCACAATGTCCGGGAAGAGGTGGCTGCCATGGGCGTGGTTTACACGGACCTGGAATCCGCCATGCACGGCGAATACGGAGAAATGATCCGGTCGCATTTTATGAAGCTGGTCCCGCCCAGGGATCATAAGTTTGCTGCGTTACACGGGGCGGTATGGTCAGGAGGTTCCTTTGTATACGTACCGCCGGGCGTTACCGTGGAGATCCCGCTGCAGTCGTATTTCCGACTCAATGCACCGGGAGCCGGTCAGTTCGAGCACACACTGATCATCGTGGATGAAGGCGCAGATCTGCATTTCATCGAAGGATGTTCCGCACCGAAATACAATATCGCGAATCTGCACGCGGGTTGTGTGGAGCTTTTCGTGGGAAAAAATGCACGGCTTCGTTACTCCACCATCGAGAACTGGTCGAAGAATATGTACAACCTGAATACCAAGCGGGCGACCGTGGCGGAAGGCGGCAAGATGGAGTGGGTGTCCGGTTCCTTT
Source organism: uncultured Lachnospiraceae bacterium (assembly GCA_946633495.1). Lineage (GTDB taxonomy): Bacteria > Bacillota > Clostridia > Lachnospirales > Lachnospiraceae > Eubacterium_Q. Next base: position 6,212 of record CAMPAX010000141.1, read on the forward strand.
GGTTCACACACGTCGTATCTT
>CAMPAX010000142.1 GCA_946633495.1 uncultured Lachnospiraceae bacterium
CTGCTGGAGCTGACGGAGTCCGCCTACACCCAGGACTCCCGCCAGATCATCGAGTTTGCCCACTTCAACTGCTCATCATCCACATCTTCTGCCTTTCGAATCTGCAACAAAATGTTGATGCGGTCAGACCGGTATGTATTGTACAAGTTCTTATCAAACTGGAAATCCGGATTTGCGTTCAAAAAGGCAGCATGCTCAGGATCAAAGTAGAGTCCCTGTTCGAGCAGTGGAATCTGTCCAATTCTGAGTAATTCGTCGATCATCTGAATTTCTTTTTCCCTGTCATGCACAGCATCTTCATTATCTGTACCCCCCCCCGGTTTACATAAAATAAAATTCTGCTCACCAACTGATGTATCATGCACCGCTCAAAAAATAAGCGATGCACACTCTATTCTTATAAAACAATTTCTTCTTATACAACAATGCCAAAAATGGTATTTTCAAAATGGCTTTACGATTGTATCATATTCCCGACATTAACACAAGTTAACATTCGTAAAATATCCTATATTTATATGTTTTGTATATCCATCGCCAGATTACTTAGGTGGATTTGTCAATTACATCTAAAACCGAATCTGGAGAATCGGACAACTGTTCTCAAGGTAAAAGACAGACAACTTTGTGGAATCAAAGAATAGGGTCTACATAGAACAATTCAATCCGACGATAAAAAGACTCGATTCCGCCACTAAGGAAGAATTGAGTCTTTTTAATATTTCCATACAGCTATTCGCAGGATTTCCAATCCTCATACGCCACGACCCGGTTCCTGCCGTTCTGCTTTGCATGATAGAGGCAGTCGTCCACGCGTTTAAAGAGCACCATTCGTTCTTCGGTTCCGTCGGCGGTGGTGACGCCTATGCTGACGGTCAGTGAGCCGAGAACGCCGGTAAAATGACAGGCTGCGACCTTCTCCCGGATCGTTTCTGCAAGTGCAAGTGCCCTGGGTGCATCGTAGTTCGGGACCACAGCGAAGAACTCCTCTCCGCCCCAGCGGCCCACATGTCCTTCCGGTACGCCGCAGATCTCTTCCCGGAAGATCTTTGACATCTCCATCAGGACCGTATCGCCGACTGCATGGCCATAGGTATCATTTACATTCTTGAATAAGTCGATATCGAACATCAGAAGGCTGACCTTGCCTCCTTCTCTACCCGCTCTGGAGAGATTCTCTTCCACAACCTCTTCCAGCTTCCTGCGGTTGTAGATCCCGGTCAGGGCATCGTACTGGGACATATAGGAGAGGCGCTGGTTCATGGCCTCCAGGTTATTGTATGCGTTCTGCAGCTCCGTGGTGGTTGCAGCCACCAGCGTCGTAAGACGCTTGATGAGGGAGGCCTGACCTTTCAGAACCGTGTCGTCGATCCGGGCCTCGGGATATTCCTCCTCCGGCGGATCCCCCTCCCGCATGGCGATGGACAGCAGGGTGATATTGTACTCCAACACACTTCCGGAGGTCGGGTTCCGCTTCACCTCGCCCCAGGTATGGAAGCCCGCGGTAACCGCCAGCTTCTCAAATGGGAGCATTTCCATATCCACAAAGCTCTCCCAGAAGGATTTCCGGACGGAGCAGGAATACAGCAGGATCGCCTGGGGCTTAAATGCCCGTACCTGCTTCAGACGGTCATTTACAAGGCTTACGATGAGGGACGGATTGCCGAAGCAGAGATAGATCTTCATCCCCTCCGTAACATATCCCGCCAGATCCAGCGTCCCGTCCTCCTCCACCGTAATGGTGTGGCGGAGCAGTTCGTCATCCTCCACCTTCGCGATCAGCGGGAATTCGAAGGTCTCCTCAGCGAAATTCCCGTTCCGGTCGATCTGCAGGTATTTCTCGTACACCTCCACCGCCGGCCGGTTATTGATCTCGATCATCCGGTTCTCATCGGCCTTTGTCACGTTGAAATGATGGCCCAGCTGCTGCCAGCCCACGGTTTTATCCACATCGATATGGAAGTCGGTTCCGGCATAGAAGATGGCGAAGATCTTATCATCCGTAAGTCCGTTCTCATCGAAGATGAAATGCTCTCCCACATCCATGGAGTGTCCGCCGGCGTAGCCGCCGAAGATCTGAACCCCTTCCTTGCAAAGGCTCAGCTCCTCGAAGATCAGCCGGGTATTGAATTCCGTACCGGTCATGATGAGTTCCACGGCCTTGATCATAGGGATGTCGGAGATCTTCCTGCAGATGGTCCGTCCCACCTCTGTCTCCGCTCCTTTTACACCGGGATACTTCACCACCCGTACGTCTGTCGTCTCGAAAAGCATGGCCGAGATCAGGATCCCCGGTTCCATCATCTTCGCATGACAGATCTCGCCGGCGGATACCGTGCCGACGATCATGGCTTCCGGAAGAATCTTTTTCAGCCCCGTGCAGAGTTCTGTCAGCAAAGCTTCCTCCGAGAATGCACTGTATATATGGATCAGCAGCTTCCCGTAGGATCCGTTCCCCCATTCCCGGGTCACGGGTTCCAGCAGGGCGCTGAGATCCTGCTTCGGATCATATCTTACCAGTAGTTGTTTCATCGATTCACCTTCCCCAAATGTGTGGCAGTTTCTGCCTGCATGGTCCGTGTATTGTGGCCTGGATCAGTGCAGCGTCGGCTTCCAAAACGTATCTTTCACTACTGTACAGCCCTGTTCGCTACATCCCCCATATCGTTGGGCTATACATGTATTTTATTACACAACACGGCAACAGTTCAACTACTTTTTGTCTTTTCCGCCCGATTGCAGGGGGCAGATGGGTTCAGGATCCGCCCGTCTTCATGACTCACCGATACTCTCCTACAGGTCGTTGGAGATGGTGAAGGTATCGTCGGATTCCAGGAAATCTTTCTTCTCTTTCTCTCTCATCAGATCCATGGCGGATTCCTTCCCGGCGTTGGGACGAACGTTTTGGGTGGATAAGGTCGGGTCTGCTGTGTCGGATCCCGTGCCTGTCGTTGCATTCTTCGCCGCGTCCGGTTCCGCTTTCTTAGCTGTGAGTGCCCTCAGGATATAGATCCCGATGATCAGCACTCCGGTTACGATAAAAATTCCGAGAAGACCATTTCCCATAATCGGGAGAGAGTCAAGAAATGCATCTGTATCTATCTTCATATGATGTGTCCTCCTGTTCTTGGTTTGACTTGTCATCCTGAGGCGCAGCCGAAGGATCTTTTCCTGTGATGGAAAGATTCTTCGCCCTTCGGGCTCAGAATGACATCGGATGTTGCAGGCTTTTTTACCGTGCGATCAGGTTCAGGATCAACCCGCCTGCGATCACGGATGCGATCTGGCCGGATACGTTGATTCCGATGGTATGGGTGAGCAGGAAGTTGGAGCTGTCCTCCTCAAGACCCAGCTTATGTACCACACGGGCGGACATGGGGAAAGCAGAGATTCCCGCTGCGCCGATCATGGGGTTGATCTTCTTCTTTGCGAAGATATTGATCAGCTTTGCGAAGAGCACGCCGCCTGCGGTATCGAAGATAAATGCCACAAGGCCGAGTCCCAGGATCAGCAGTGTCTGCGGATCCAGAAATGCATCCGCCTGCATTCTCGCTGCTATGGTAAGTCCCAGGAAGAGGGTGACTAAGTTCGGCAGTACCGACTGTGCCGTCTCGGAGAGAGACTTCAGCACGCCGCACTCCCGGATGAGATTTCCGAACATCAGGAAGCCGATCAGCGCCACCGCATTGGGGGCGATAAGACCCGTCAGGATCGTTACAAAGATCGGGAAGATGATCTTCGCCGTCCTGGATACATTCTTCGATGTATATTCCATACGGATCCTGCGTTCTTTTTTGGTTGTGAGAAGTTTGATGATGGGCGGCTGAACGATGGGTACCAGCGCCATGTAAGAATACGCCGCCACAATGATGGCGCCGATGTATTTGGTACCGAAATAATTCGCCACGAAGATCGACGTGGGGCCGTCGGCCGCGCCGATGATGGCGATGGAAGCAGCGTCCTTCAGTTCAAATCCGAAGAGGGACGCCATGCTCAGGGTGAAGAAGATGCCGAACTGCGCCGCTGCACCGAAGATCATAAGCTTCGGGTTGGAAAGCAGCGGACCGAAATCGATCATGGCGCCAATCCCCACAAAGAGGAGAAGCGGGAAGAGTTCATTTGCGATGCCGGCATTAAAAAGAACTGAGATGGGGCCTTCCTGTACGACGCCGTCCACGACCTGATCCACCGCGCCGGACAGCGGGAGATTCACCAGAATCGCTCCGAATCCGATGGGTAAGAGAAGCGTCGGTTCCATTTTCTTCTTGATCGCGAGGTAGATCAGAATACCTCCGATGATCCACATGATGACCTGCTTTATGTCCAGATTCAGGACATTCGAAAACAGTGATGATAATCCCTCCATGTCTTGTCTGCTCCTTCCATACTGCGCCGGCTTTCCGCGGGCGTTTCGTATACAGATAGTCTGTAGAACTACGAGGATATTATATCACTGCTTTCTTTTGTTCTCAATTCATTTGATCGCGGAATTGTGCGTTAAAAAATCTCCTTCGGGCAAAGCCCTCATAAGATCACGCCAGATCCGCACGCATTTTCCTCTTGAAAAGAACCACCGCCAGGCTCATCAGTACTGCCCCGGAGCCGATCACGATGAGCATCGGGAGCAGGAATCCGTCCGTGGTGAAATCAAGCTTTACTGTGCTGCGGGCCACCTTCGTGCAGTAAAGGAAGGGCGTGCATTTGCTGATGCTGTAGAGGACGCCTCCGGTCCCCTCTGCGTCGAACCAGATCCCGCCGATGAAGGAGCCCAGGGAAATGATCACGGAGCAAATTCCCGGTGCGGTCTTCTCGTTGAAGATCGTCCCGAAGATCAGTCCGATGGCGATGAACATCAGCGCCGAGGGAAGGCAGGTAACCAGGGTGAGAAGCAGGCTGAGAATACTGATGGAATGACCTACGATGGCACCGATCACCAGCGCAGAGACCATGGTCAGGATGATCTGGATCTCTGCGATCACCAGCATGGGAAGCACGTATCCCAGGATGAAGTTCGGGCTCTTCATGGGGGATGCAAAGAGGCGGGTCAGGAAGGACCCCGACCGGTCCATGGCAACTCCCAGTGCCGTAAAGAGCATGATAAATGTCTGTCCGAAGACCAGAACCCCGCCGGCCAGATTGTCGATCTCGAAGATCGTTACATGTCCCTTCGGGATGCTCTGATTCACCAGTGTCATGATCACCATCATTACCAGCGGAAATGCCACGCAGAAGATGTAGCTCAGCGGGTCACGTGTCATCTCTATGAGATTTCTTTTGGCGAAATATTTTGTCTTATTCATAGCGCACTCCATTTATTTTTAAAAGCTTTCCTCATTACGTTCAGATCGGGGGATATGGCTCACCCTTCCGCCACATGGATGAAGACCTCCTCCAGCCCTTTCCTGCCTGTGGCTGCCTCCAGTTCCGCCAATGTCCCAAGCATCACCATATGCCCGTCGATCATGATCCCGATCCGGTCGGACAAAGCCTCGGCCTCCTCCATGTAATGCGTGGTGAGTATGATGGTTGCTTTCTTCTTCAGTTTCTCTATGATCTTCCAGATCTCTCTTCTTGCCAGGACATCCAGTCCCAGAGTCGGTTCATCCAGAAAGAGCACCTTCGGATCTCCGATCACCGCCATGGCGATGGACAGCCGCCGCTTCCAGCCTCCGGACAGGGTCTTCGCTTTCGATCTTTGCACGCCTTCCAGGCCAAATGCATCGATCACCCGCTCCGCATCCTCCCGGCTCTTTCCGTAGATCCCGGCCATGAAACGGAGATTCTCTTCCACCGTAAGCTTCTCGGCCACTGCTGTATCCTGCGTGGAGATTCCCACCAGACTCTTCACAGTGTCGGAATCCTTTACAACATCATATCCGAAAATCTCGGCTGATCCCGATGTGGGCGCCGACAGGCAGGACAACATCCGGATCGTGGTGGTCTTCCCTGCACCGTTTACACCCAGAAGAGAGAACATCTCGCCGTCATTTACGGTAAGACTTAAATGATCCACTGCTGTCTTCTCTCCGTATTTTTTTGTAAGCTCCGTCATTCGGATCGCTGACTTATCCATATCCAAAACCTCCCTGCCTGATACTTTATGCCGGCGGCCTCTTTCATCATGTCCTCGTGTCTTTCCGCCTCAATCTGACGTGAGTGTATCAAAGCCACATTTCCATGTATATGATTCTGACATGAACGGTCGAATTGAAGCAGTGAACGGTT
>CAMPAX010000143.1 GCA_946633495.1 uncultured Lachnospiraceae bacterium
ACAAACCGGATAATAACGAACCGGATAATAGCAAGCCTGAAACAGGTGAAGAATAATATGGAGGAATTCCAGCCCCAGACCATGTTCCTGGTTCCGCTTTTTGTGGAGTTCTTCCACAGGCAGATCTGGGCAGAGATCCGGAAGCGCGGCAAGGAGAAGGCGTTCCGTACACTTATGAAGAGCACAAATGCCATAAGGAAGATCGGTATCGATGTCCGGAAACTGACCTACGATTCCATCCGGAAGGTGTTCGGAGGCAATCTTCAGTATATCATCTGCGGCGGAGCACCGCTGGATCCCATGTATGTGAAGGAATTCAGAACCTGGGGGATCGAGATCCTGAACGGATACGGAACGACAGAGTGTTCCCCCTGTACGGCAGTAAACCGTCCGTTCCATCATTTGGATGGTTCCGTGGGACAGATCGTTCCCGGGATCGATGCGCGGGTGACCGATGAGGGGGAAGTGGTTTTCCGCGGGGATCTGGTCATGAAGGGTTACTACAATGATCCGGAGGCGACGGAGCAGGTTCTGAAGGACGGCTGGTATCATACGGGAGATCTTGGATATGTTACAGACGACGGCTTCATCATGCTGACAGGACGGAAGAAGAATCTGATCATCCTTTCCAACGGAGAGAACATTTCCCCGGAGGAACTGGAGATGGATCTTTCAAGAGATGAAGCGGTGCAGGAAGTTCTGGTCTATGATGAGAAGTCAAAGATCGTGGCGGAGATCTTCCCGGATGAGGCGCATATGGGAGATCAGGCGTATTTCGATGCCTTGATGGATAAGGTAAATAAGGGACGTCCGCTCTATAAGCAGATCACCCGGATCAAACTCAGGGATGTGGAATTCATTAAGAATGCCAGCATGAAGATCGTGCGTCATAAAAATATCGTTCCGGCAGCAGTAACCCCGGGCAGCACGGATTCCGAGTCGTAGGAACTGTCCCTTAATGATCGGCAGCACGGATTCCGAATCTCAGGAACTCTCCCTAATGGATCAGGCAGCACGGGTTCCGAATTGAGAGACCAACATTCATTGATCAAAAACAGATCAGACAAAGAAGTTGACATAAATGCAGAAACAGAGTTTAATCAGTAATTTCAGGGAAGATTGGGCGTATAAGGATTTCAGCTTCCGAAAGATCACGGAGATACGCTATCGCCATCTCTTTCTTCTGTTGTTCTGGCCGTTCTATCTTTTCAGTTTTTTCTGGTCCGAACAAATGGCGTGGGATGGTGGATTCACCATAGTAAAATGCGCATTTGACGAGAAGATCCCGTTCTGCGAATACATGATCATTCCCTATGTGATCTGGTTTCCGTTCTGGGTTCTGATGGTACTGTATACCTGCGGATTTGATGTGCCGGTATTCATAAAGCTGATGAAGTACCTTATGCTCACACTGACCATCTCGCTTTTCATCTACATTATCTGGCCTACGGGACATGATATGTGGCCGAAGGTATTTCCGAGAGACAATTTCTTCACATGGCTCACGAAACTGATCTATGCGGCGGATCATCCCACAAATGTCTGCCCGTCGGAACATGTATCCACGGCCTTTGGAGTGGTCTTTGCAGCACGTGAGTCAAAGCGGCTCAGCGGCAGGAAATGGATGATCTTCTTCTGGGGAGAAGCGATCATGGTTGCGGTTTCCGTGGCTTTTATCAAGCAGCATTCCGTGATCGATGTATTTGCGGCGATTCCGATCATTCTGATCGGTTATTTCTGGGCGTTTCACAGACGCCGGTAACAGTTTAAACGAACACATAAGAGGGGGCTGATCACAATCATCGCTGTGATCAGCCCCTTTTCATTGAGGATGATTCATCCTGTTCTTCTTATTCTTCATCTTTAGGACGTTCCAATGCTGCATGAGTTTCGGATTCGATCATATCCTCACGAACAAAGGTCAGAAGATCGTCTTCCGTCATGTTCTCATCCTGTACGATACGTGTTGCCTGACGGTCGATGCAACGCTCGAAATAGTTACGAACGAGACGGGCATTTGCAAAGTTCTTGGTCTTGCCATCCACCATACCGCGAAGGTATGCTTCTGCCATAACGGCAGCATTCGGTGTCAGTACATAATCCGTCTCCTTGCACATGTATTTGAAGATCTCCATCAGCTCGCCGGCTTCATAATCCGGGAAATGGATGTACTTGTTGAAACGGGAACGAAGACCCGGGTTGGATTCGATGAATTCAACCATCTCCTTGGTGTAACCTGCAACGATCACGATGAAGTCGTCACGGTCATCCTCCATACGTTTCAGAAGCGTATCTACCGCCTCCTGACCATAGTCGCCCGACTCCTTGTTGTGGGTCAGGGAGTAAGCCTCGTCGATGAAGAGGATACCGCCGATGGCGCGGTTGATAACCTCGGTGGTCTTCATGGCAGTACCGCCGGAGAAATGGTCAACCAGTCCGGAACGGTCTACCTCGATGAAGTGTCCGCGGCTTACTACGCCAAGCTGCTTGTAGATCTTTGCCAGAAGACGTGCCACGGTGGTTTTACCGGTACCGGGGTTCCCCGTGAATACCAGGTGGAAGGACATATCGATCCTCTTTAAACCTTTCATCTCACGGAGACGGCGCACCTTGATGATGTTGATCAGATGCATAACATCTTCCTTAACGGAGGAAAGACCTGTCAGCGCCTGCAGCTCCGCGATGAGCTCATCCAACGGCTTATCCAGTTCTTCGGATTCGTCACTGCCTCTTCGGTTTCCGCCGACACGGTTCTTACCGCGGTGAAGATCCGGACCGTCCTGTTCCTGCTTCTGGAAATTCGCGAACTCGGAAATGTCATCCGCGCGTTTCTTCATGATGTTGTAACCGGATACATTGACCGCATTCTTGGATACGAAACGACCGGTCTTGGCATCGAAGGAGTTGACTCTTCCGATATCGGCATCAGAGGTATTGTTGAAATGCTCACTGCTTCGGTTGGAACCGGAGCGCTCCATTTCCTGCATCTTTGCCTGTGCACGGGATGCGGGAACGTTGACGCCGGCTTCCTTCAGTGCATTGTTCAGAACCTCGATATGATCGGCAAGAAGCTTCTTTGTGGTTTCGTGAACCTTGTCATAATTCAGGAATCCTTCACCCAGTTTGCGGAAGGAATCAACCACAAATTTGGATTTTGCCACATTTCCCTCGCTGACGCCGGAGTTCGGGTCCAGATCCGCGCGGATAAAATAAGTCAGGGACTTCGGCGGCTCCTTCAGGTAATCATGATCGCTGCATTTTTCCCGAACGAATTCGGCAAAACGTTCGCCTGTCCGCATACGGAGATTGGTCTCGATATACTGGATCTGATCTGCAGTCTCCGGATTGCCGGGCTCATACAGATGTCCGAGAAAAACGATCATGTCGTAGCGAAGCAGATCGCGGAGGGGCGTACGGGCATCATCAGGAAAGACATTTCCGTTCTTGTTGACTTCATCCGCGTAAGCGATACACTCTGCGATCGTGTTCTGTAGATTTCGAATTTGCATATCTGTTGCCTCTCTATTATAGTTTTATTGATTCTTCTGCTTGTGACCCCCATCACAACAGACATGGTTATTATAGCATATTTTTTTGATCCGGTCACCGTTTTTTTTGTGCATTTACACAGATTTTATTCCTCGATTTCGGGAACGCCGTCCTCCAGGAATTTGTAGATCACTGCGGCAATGGCTGCGCCTACGAAGGGACCGACGATGAATACCCATACACAGTTGATGGCGTCGGTGTTTCCGTTCATCGCTGCAACGATGGCAGGACCGAGGCTGCGCGCCGGATTTACGGAGGTTCCCGTAAGACCGATGCCGAGGATGTGTACGCCCACCAGGGAAAGACCGATGATGAGACCGCCAAAGGATCCGTGCTTCTGCTTCCCGGAGGTGACGCCAAGGATCGCAAGCACGAAGATGCAGGTGAGAACGATCTCAACGATCAGACCGGCACCGATGCTGTCATTTACACCGCCGAGACCGTTGGTTCCGAATCCGCCGGTCTTGTCGGTCACGCCTCCCAGATTGAAGATCAGGGCCAGGCAGGAGCTTCCCGCAAGGGCACCGCAGCACTGGGAAACCAGATATCCGAAGAAGTCGCGAACCTTCATACCGCCATTCATGAAAACAGCCAGGGAAACCGCCGGGTTGACATGTCCGCCGGAAATATTTCCGACGCTGTAAGCCATGGCAACGATGGCTAAACCGAAAGCAAAGGCTGTTAGTACGTAACCTCCTCCGCTCTCTGAATCGCAGCCGACCAGCATGGCTGTACCGCAGCCGATGGTTACAAGGATAAATGTGCCGATGAACTCGGCGATGTACTTACGTGCGCTCTCCATAAGGTACCTCCTTTTTTAGAAAAATACGCCATTTCATCGTGTGATAAAATGGCAGCCCCAATGATTTTGATTACAGTTTTAATGTATCATATCTATGGATGAATCACAACCCATAGATTTATGTAAACATCGGCCGGCTCACGGTTGCGGGGAGGATTTTATGAATACTACGGACACTGGTCCTGGATCCCCGTACTGCAGGATCAGGTGACGAAGGAGTTCGACCGGGAGGAGATCCATCTTTTTGAATGGCTGGCAACGAAACATCTGTAAAAGAGATACCGGAACAAAAAGTATCATTTCCAAAAAGGTTCCTGACAGAAGGACAGCCGGGTTCATGATCCTGAGCCAGAATCGGAATCGTTCAAAAAATGCGATTTACATATCGGGAGGATGGTGCTATGATACAGACAATTTGATACTTCAAACCGTTGAAGCGGAGATAACGGCAATGATGCCTCTACAGAGAGTCCGGGTGGCTGAGAACCGGATGAGATACAAGTTGTCAAATGGACCGCAGAGGGCGCAGTCAAATGCAGCCGGCAGGGATGACAGATAGGCGTACCCGGAAGCTGCAGAGTATTCTGCGACGTGAGGCAGGCGTTACATGCCGGGGATATGATAGTATCCCTCAGAGCGTACGGAGAACCGTAAATCAAGGTGGCACCGCGGATATCGTAAAGATTATTCGTCCTTGGCAGAGTTTTTACTTTGCCAGGGACTTTTCTTTTTTCCGGAGTCCCTGACATTCCGAAAGGAGGCTCATATGAAAATCAGTCCAAGTCTGGAGGAGGTAAAGAAGATCGCAGCCACTGGAGACTACCGGGTCTGCCCCGTGAGTACGGAGCTGCTGTCGGACTTTACCACTCCCATAGAGACCATGCGGATCCTGAAGGCAGTGTCCACACACTGTTATCTTCTGGAATCTGCACAGGCCAGTGAGACCTGGGGACGTTATACCTTCCTTGGTTTCGAACCGAAAATGGAGATCACCTGCCGGGACGGAGAGATGAAGGTGGGGGATTTACAGTTCAAAACAAAGGACCCGTCAGAAAAGCTGAGGGAGATCCTGGCGGAGTACCATAGCCCCCGGCTTCCCGAGCTTCCGCCCTTTACCGGAGGATTGGTGGGATATTTCGCATTTGACTATCTTGGATACAGCGAACCGACCATCCTGAGAGGTGTGGAGGATCAGGAAGAGTTTAAGGATATGGACGTTATGCTCTTTGACGAGGTGATCGCCTTTGATCATGTCCGCCAGAAGATCATCCTGATGGTGAATATCCGGCTGCAGGAGCTTGAGACGGAATATGCAAGGGCAGAGCTTCGCCTGAGGACGCTTGCGGATCTGCTCCTTTCCGGGAAAAAGAAGGAAGAACCGGAAAGCCGCCTCATGGGAGAGGTGACGCCCCTTTTTGATCGGGCGCAGTTCTGTGAAATGGTGGAACGAGGCAAGAATTATATTCGGGAGGGAGATATCTTTCAGATCGTCCTTTCCAACCGGCTGTCCGCTCCCTTTGAGGGCAGTCTCCTGGATACCTATCGGATCCTCAGGACCATTAATCCTTCCCCCTATATGTTCTACTTTGCAGGTACAGATGTGGAGGTGGCAGGTGCATCGCCGGAGACACTGGTGAAGCTGGAAAATGGTGTGCTGCACACATTTCCCCTGGCAGGAACAAGACCCCGGGGCAAAACTCCAAAGGAGGATCTTGAATTAGAGAAGGAGCTTCTGGCTGACGAGAAGGAACTTGCAGAACACAATATGCTGGTGGATCTGGGGCGGAATGATCTGGGACGGATCTCGAAGTTCGGGACTGTACAGGTGGAGAAACTCCATTCCATCGAG
>CAMPAX010000144.1 GCA_946633495.1 uncultured Lachnospiraceae bacterium
ACCGCAGCACGCAAGATTTCCAGACTGACACTGGCTGTCAACAAGATTGCGTAATTGGATGCATGTATAAAAATCGCCCGGGTCACCCCGGGCGATTTTTATATGCGCGATACGGCCGGCATGCGGGCATGCTTGCATGCACATAGGCCGGCCAACGCGACATCGAGTAGGAGGGACCCCCTCCTACTCGATTGCTTCGTAAATTCTTCAGATACGTATTTTTGAGCCGCAGACTTCTCACCTGTATTTTCAGGAGAAATATATAGGAAGGGCGGGACTGCCATGGTTACAGCGCCATAAGATCCAGGATCAGCCGTTCCAGGGCATTTCGGTCAGACAGCTGTCCGGTTTTGATGGCCTGGTCGGCGGCAAGGCAGGCTTCGCAGGCTCCGAGAAGCTGCTTTTTGGTATAATTTGATGCAAGAGATGTATATTTTCCCCGAAGAAAGGGCATAAAACCCGCAAGCTTTGCCATATTCTCCTTCGGCGTTCCGTCGGCAAGCATCTGGGAAACCATGGCCAGACGGTGGTACTGCTGGTTAATAAGGTACAGGATCTTCATCACCGGCTCGCGGAGCTCTACCAGATCATTATAGAGCAGGAGAGCTTTTTCTTTATTCCTGGAGGAAATGGCATCCACCATGTCAAATACTTTATCTTCCGCAAGGGTGACAGTGATGGCTTCCACATCAGCCACCCGGATGGCGTCCTTCTCCATGGTATAACTGATCAGCTTCTCCAGCTCCGTATCCAGCGTGGACATATCGGAACCGACCGCGGCAAGGAGCCGGTTAGGTACACCGTTCTCCACCTTCTTTCCTGCCTCGGCAAGTCTTCCGGTGATCCAGGTACGGAGTGTCTCGTCATCCGGAGCGTCAAAGCAGAAAGCGCCTTCCGCCTTATCGAAAAGCTTGAAGAGACGTCCGCGCTTATCCACCCCCCTGGCGGTTTCCGAAGCTTTGATGATGTCCGGTTCCACGAAGATCACGATCCCGGTATCCGGAAGATTCGCAAGACCGTCCGTCAGCTCATCTACGGATTTCGTAAAGAACCCGCTGTTTTCCACCAGGACTACCCGGTGCTCTGCCAGAAACGGCATGGTGGAAAGGTCGCTCAGGATCGACCGGATATCCGCCGAGGCACCCTGATAGGAAGAGAAATTCATGGTGTCGCCGTCATTTACCAGCTTCTTTAAGAGGATCTCTTTATACTGACGGAGCAGGTACCTTTCGGAACCGTACAGAAGATACAGATTCCGGATCGTTCCCTCGGTCAGTTCTTTTTTCAGTTGTACCATACCACGTATTTCGGCTTTTTTCTTCGGGGGCATGGGAAGCTCCTTTTCACTTTCTTTTCAGTTGTCTTTTCACAAGTCTTCTGACGAAGTCGAATGCTCAGGACAAACGTTCCGCATGATTATAGCATACCGCAAACATTTTCCGCAAGGAGTGAGGAGTTTTGGCGATCGGCAGAACACAAAAAGACATTGAAGAAACGTGCATAAAATGGTAAAATATGAGGGACTGTGAAAGGTCAGCAAAAAATCAGAACCGGCAGCCGGACAACTGTCGGATAGATGGTGTCAGGCACAGATTGGAACCGGCACTGAACTGATTTAGATATCAGGAGGGTTACTTATGGATGAGAGACTGAATCACTGGATCAACTGGATCCTCTACGACGAGCTGATGGAAGGGAAGATCAATGCTCCGAAGCATCTTCTCGGAAATCATGATTTCGGAGACGGGCAGGTGATCACCTGCTATAAACCGCATTCCTCCGGCGTTTCCATCAAGGCGCCTGCCGGAAAAACGCTGATCCCCATGGAGAAAGTGGGAGAAGACGGATTCTATGGCATTTATTTCCCTAAGAAAAAATTCAAAGGGTCAAGTTACCGTTTCGTGACGGAGTACTATGACGGGACCTCTGTGGATACTGCAGACTGCTACAGCTTTGACGGACAGATCACGGACTATGATGCGTATCTTTTTGCAGAAGGCAAGAACTACGACATTTACAATAAAATGGGTGCGCACCCCATGACCTTAAACGGCGTGAAGGGAACCTACTTTGCAGTCTGGGCACCGGATGCGAGACGGGTATCCGTCGTGGGGGATTTCAATATGTGGGACGGCGCGCTGAATCCTATGCAGATCCATCCGTCTTCCGGAATCTATGAACTCTTTATCCCGGATGTGCTCCCGGGAGCAGTCTATAAATTCCAGATCCTGACACGCTACGGTGAGATCCTCTATAAGGCAGATCCCTACGGAAATCAGGATCAGGTGCGTCCGGACAATGCAAATATCGTTGCGGATCTTACCTACAACTGGAAGGATACGGAATGGATCGAGAATCGGAAGAAGCAGGATCGTGTCTCCCGGATCAAGCAGCCCATGTCCATTTACGAATGCCATTTAGGTTCCTGGAAAAAGAAGATCGAGGACTCGGATTTCGGTTTCTATACCTACCGTGAGATGGCGAAGATGCTTGGGGATTACGTGACAGAGATGGGATATACCCACATCGAGCTGATGGGCATCGCGGAATATCCCTTCGACGGTTCCTGGGGCTACCAGGTAACCAACTATTATGCACCTACCTCCCGGTACGGTTCCCCCACGGATTTCATGTATTTCGTGGATGAAATGCACCGCCGGGGCATCAGCGTCATCCTGGACTGGGTTCCGGCGCATTTCCCGCGGGATGCACACGGTCTCGGACGTTTCGACGGCATGCCGCTATATGAGAATGCAGATCCCCGCAAGGGTGAGCATCCGGACTGGGGTACCTATATCTTCGACTACGGCAGAAATGAAGTCATCAATTTCCTGACCTCCAACGCGTTGTTCTGGGTTGAGAAGTATCATATCGACGGTCTCCGTGTGGATGCCGTGGCGTCCATGCTTTATCTGGATTACGGAAAACGTGACGGAGAGTGGGTAGCCAACAAGGACGGCGGTAAGGAGAACCTGGAGGCGATCGCTCTCTTGCAGACGATCAACAAGGTAATGGAAGAGAGAAATCCCGGCGCGTACCTCATTGCCGAGGAATCCACTGCATGGCCGGGAGTTACCGCACCGGCGGATATGAAGGGACTTGGCTTCCTTTTCAAGTGGAACATGGGATGGATGAACGATTTCCTGGAGTATATGAAGCTGGATCCTTACTTCCGGAAGTTCAACCATAACCGACTGACCTTCAGCCTGTCCTATACTTATTCTGAGAACTATATCCTGGTGATTTCTCACGATGAGGTGGTTCACCTGAAATGTTCCATGCTGAACAAGATGTCCGGATTGGAGTTCGACAAGTTTGCAAACCTTCGTACGGCATATGGCTTCATGCTGGGACATCCCGGGAAGAAGCTGCTCTTCATGGGACAGGAATTTGCACAGCTTCGCGAATGGTCCGAGGCAAGATCGCTGGACTGGTTCCTGCTGGAGGATCCGAAGCATAAGGGCATTCAGGACTTTGTGAAGGAACTCAACCACATATATACCAGGTATGATGCCCTGTACTACAATGACAATGATGTTATGGGCTTCGAATGGACGAAGGTAGATGATGCGGATTCCGGAATCGTGGCATTTGTACGCCGCGGAAAAACTTCGAAGGATCAGCTGCTCTTCATCTGCAACTTTGTTCCGGTAGAGCGGAAGGAATACCGGATCGGTGTTCCCTGTCTCTCCTCCTACAAGGAGATCCTTTCCTCGGATGATCCGAAGTACGGCGGTCTGGGACGGAACAACAAGAAGGCCATCAAAGCCGAAGCAGTGGAGTGCGACCGCATGAAGAACTCCATACTGGTGGATGTTCCGCCGCTGTCGGTAACCATTATGAAATATGATTTCAAGGAGTGATATCCTGACAGGTAATCGAAAAAGACGCTCTGTGTTCACCCGGACACGGAGCGTTTTTTTTGCGCGGCTTTTGGCAGATATCTTGCCATTTCAGAGATTTTAGGGTATACTTCATTCCGTATGTCGGTATCATTTCCGTACATATGAAATATTAAGGGTAAAGGGGTTTTTTTATGACAACGGCACAGATCGGTATTCTGGTAGCCATCGGTGTATACCTTGTGGGTATGCTGATCATCGGTTTTATGGCCTCCAGAAACACAAATGATGTCGGGGATTTCTATCTCGGCGGCCGGAAGCTTGGTCCCTTCGTCACTGCCATGAGCGCAGAGGCATCGGACATGAGCTCCTACCTGCTGATGGGTGTTCCCGGACTTGCGTACTTCTCAGGTATCGCAGATGCCGGCTGGACGGTCTTCGGACTGGCAGTCGGTACGTATCTTAACTGGCTCTTCACCGCGAAACGACTTCGCAACTATTCCGAGAAGGTAAATGCCATCACTATCCCGGATTATTTCAGGAATCGTTTCCGCGATCACAGCAACATTACGCTGCTGGTCGGTGCGATCGCCATCATCGTGTTCTTTGTTCCCTATACCGCGTCCGGTTTCTCCGCCTGCGGCAAGCTGTTCATGAACCTGTTTGATGTGAAATATGAGGTGGCTATGGTGATCTCCGCCATCGTCATCATTGCATATACCACCACCGGCGGTTTCCTGGCGGCTTCCCGGACCGACTTCGTTCAGTCCATCATAATGTCCATCGCACTTGTGATCGTACTCGGGTACGGCATTTATCATGCCGGCGGTTTCGGTGCGGTAGTGGATAACGCGAATAAGCTGGCAGGTTTTCTGGATCTTTCCGCAACCCATAACAATGTGACCGGAGGGGCGGATTCCTACGGGATCTTCAACAAGATCACCATGTTCTGCTGGGGACTCGGATATTTCGGCATGCCTCACATCCTTCTTCGATTCATGGCGGCGAAGGATGCAAAACAGCTGAAGCTTTCCCGGAGGGTTGCATCTATATGGGTTGTGATCTCTCTGGCAGTTGCTATCTTCCTTGGTATCGTCGGTCGTGCCATGACCGAGGTTGGGGCACTGGATTCACTGATCGAGGATCCCACCAGCGCTTCCAAGGCGGAGACTCTGATCGTAGTTATCGCAAAACATATCGCTGAAAATGGTTTCGGCTATGCTCTGATCGGAGGTCTCATCATTGCGGGTATCCTGGCTTCCACCATGTCCACTGCGGACTCCCAGCTGATCGCAGCTTCCAGTGCGGTATCCGAGAATATCTTCCGTGATACCTTCAAGATCAAGATGAGCGAGAAAGCTGCCATGCTGACTGCACGCCTTACCCTGATCGTGGTCGCGGTTTTAGGTGTGATCATTGCATGGAATCCGGACAGTTCCGTATTCAATATTGTGTCATTTGCATGGGCCGGCTTTGGTGCCGTATTTGGACCAATCATGTTGTTCTCCCTCTTCTGGAAGAGAACCAACACCGCGGGTGCGATCGCCGGGATGATCTCCGGTGGTCTCATGGTATTCATCTGGAAATATCTGGTCCGCCCGCTGGGTGGTGGATGGGACCTCTATGAGCTGGCACCGGCATTTGCCGTATCAGCAATCTTCATCGTGGTTGTCAGTCTGATCACCAAGGCTCCGTCCGAGGAGATCCAGGCAGAGTTCGATGAAGTGAAGGCGATGTAAGCTTTCCGGGGACAGCCCGAAAGGGGTATGAGATAAAAAAGAATAGCACTGCAGCCGCGTTTCGTGTAAAATGTGACTGTAGTGCTTTTTTTGTGTATGAGGGGAGTCGGTATGGCACGAAAGCTCATGCTTCAGGGAACAATGTCAAATGTGGGGAAAACCCTTCTCACCGCCGGACTTTGCCGGATCCTTCGGCAGGACGGTTATCTTGTCATGCCCTTCAAAGCGCAGAACATGTCGCTGAATTCCTGTATAACGAAGGGCGGAAGCGAGATCTCCCGGGCCCAGGTAATGCAGGCGGAAGCTGCGGGAGTGGAACCCTCTGCCGATATGAATCCGCTTCTGCTGAAACCTACGGGTATGACCGGGTCTCAGGTGATCCTGCAGGGGCAGGTGCTGTCCAATATGACGGCGGTGGATTTTTACCGACGGAAAGCGGACTTCCTGCCGCCGATCCTGGAATCCTTTCATCGGCTGGAAGAGCAGACGGATGTGGTGCTGATCGAAGGCGCGGGAAGCCCCGTGGAACTGAATCTGAGAAAGGATGATCTGGTGAATATGGGCTTTGCGGAGCAGGTGGATGCTCCTGTCCTTTTGGTGGGAGA
>CAMPAX010000145.1 GCA_946633495.1 uncultured Lachnospiraceae bacterium
CATAAAGATCACCAGATCCATCTGGTTGCTCTCGATCTGTGTACCGATCTGCTGTACGCCGCCGAGATGCCCTGCCAGAAATTTATGTACCGTCAACCCGGAAGCCTCTTCCACTAAACGTCCTGTGGTTTCTGTCGCATACAGCGTATGGTGACAGAGAATCCCGCGATAGGCGATACAAAGATTCTGCATCAGCTTCTTCTTCGGATCGTGCGCAATAAGTACTACGTTCATACAATACCTTCCCCCATAAAAATGATGCGATTTCTCTACCACCGCTCCGGCTGCATTCCCACATTCAATATGATCCCCACAAGGATCGCAGATGAAAGGAGTGATGTCAGCCCGTAACTGATAAATGGCAGCGGTATACCTGTGTTCGGTAAAATACCGGTGGTAACACTGATATTAAAGAAGGACTGAACCATAAAGAGACATGCGGCACCCCCTGCCAGCAGCATCCCGCTCGGGTCTTTTGCCCTTCTTGAAATCCTTATACATTGTAACACTATCAACAGAATGATTGCAATAACCAAAACACTTCCAACGAAGCCGAAAGACTCTCCGATCACCGAGAAGATAAAGTCTGTCTGCTGCTCGGATATCATGCCGGAGGAACCGACGGTAACCACATCCGGACCCGGATTTAAGCCCTTGCCCCATACCTTACCGGAGCCGATGGCCATGATGGAACTTGCCTGCTGAGAGTACATGTCCATATACTTCGTAGGATTTAAGAAGGACATGATACGATCCACCTGATACGGATTAAGAAGCTTCTGATCCGGCTGGGAGATGTACCACATAAAAGTACCCGCCGCCGGGATCAACACCAGCAGTACGATGAAAATGATCTTGTAGCTGAGCCCTGCCAGATACAGCATGAGGATCATCACGACGCCGAGACAAAGGGTTGTGGAAAGGTCCGGTTCCCTGAAGATCAGCATCAGCGGCACCGCCACACTTCCAAGGAAAAGCAGAATTCCTTTCGACCTGGACACCTTCTCCTCTTCGATCATCTTCTCCATTAAAGCGGCCATAAAAATGATCATCAGCGTCTTCGCCAGCTCCGACGGCTGGAATGTAAGTCCGCCGATGGTGAACCATCTGGTGGCATTATTTACCGTATTTCCGAACAGGAGCACCGCCATAAGGATCGCGATGGCAGCGCCGTAGGCGGGAAGATACAGCCGGATCCAAAGATGGTAATCCACCAGGGAAACCACGATCATGATCACCACCGCGCCACCGACTCCCACAGCCTGCTTAAAGGTGAAATCGGAGTCGGCGCTGTTGATCACAAAAACCCCGAGGACCATCAGCCCTGCCACAAGGAAAAACAGTATGAAATTAAAATCCCGTAATCGATAGCGTTTGAACATATATTTTCCCGAATTTCATGAATTTATGCTGCAGATCATGACGCAAAGATCAGTCTGACAGTTTTCCGGCTCCCGTAAGGGTAGAATTCGTCAGAGCTTCTTTGTCATACATATACGCATAGATAAAACCCGTAACCTCAGCGGCATTGGCCGATGCATAGCCATACTGAATGACCGTCGTCACGGAAACTTCCGGTGATTCATAGGGAGCATAGGATATAAACAACGCATGGGGAGGATCATTTTTACTCTCCTGCGCGGTCCCGGTCTTCCCGGCGATCTCCACCTTGATGCCATTCAGCATCTTATCATCCTCAAGATCATGGGTGACCACCATCCGCATACCGGAATGAACCTTTTCCCACAGCGGCGATGCGATATTCACCTGATTCCGAACGGAGTGCTCCCCTGTCCGTATGGTATTTCCCGAATTATCCACCACCTTCTGAAGCAAGGTCAGCTTATAGCAGGTACCGCCATTGGCCACAGTGGATACGTATCTGGAAAGGTGGACCGGCGCAAAGGAATTCTTTCCCTGTCCGATGGCGGAAGTGACCGCATCATTATCCGAGATGTGCGGTGAGATCTCTTCGATCTCGATCCCGGTTTTTTCATCCAGACCGAACTGGGAAGCATATTTCTCCAGCTTCCTTATACCGGCAGCATCATCATATACCAATTTCGGATTCTGGGTTGCCAGTCTGTGTCCCACCACATAATAGAAATAGTTGCAGGATACATCCAGTGATTTGGGGATGTCAACCATCCCATGGTTGGAACCGTTTACGTTATACAGCCAGCATGCCGGCTTCGTATAAACCTCTTCAAAAACCCCTTTATCCTGGATTTCTTCATCAAGCTGAAGCGCATCCTCCTCCACTCCCGTAATGGCGGAAATGATCTTATAGGTGGATCCCGGTGCGGTTCTGGTAGAGGTGGCACGGTTGATCAGCGGCGTGGTCTGATCCGCAAGCAGCCGGTCGTAATACTCCGGATCGATATAATTCGTCAGATAATTGTTATCGTAGCTGGGATAGCTGACCAGCGCACGGATCTCTCCCGTCCTGACATCCGTTACCACTACGGAACCGGAACAGGGCTTTAATGCAAGCATGGCCGGGGTGATATCCAGGTTACGTATCTTCATGCGGATAAATTCATACGAATCATAAGCTCCGGCGGCATAATCCTTATAATCCTGATCCGTGAGGGGGTCCAGTACACCCTGTTCATAAACCAGATCGATCACGTCCCGTCCGGAAATCTGGCCTTCCTGCAGCATGATCCGGATCAGCTTCTTCGTAAAAACACTGTCCTCCGACAGATAGTCCAGAATATACCTTCGGAGCAGCTGATAGATCTCTTCGGAATCGTAATATTTGTTTGCCTCCTCGATCGAAGATACATCGATCGCCTCGATGCTGATAAGATAACGCAGATAGCTCTGAAGACTGATACTTCCCTGAACATATTTCAGGAATGTGGAATCCGTATCCTCCAGCATGGATCTTTTATAGAGTCCCTTTTCTGCCAGCATCTCGCAGATATATTCCATGTAATCCTGATATTCGGGAGTAAGTGCGGCAACATTCGTAGGGCTGTCCGTCAGTTCCTCCCGGATCCTGTTCACATTCGAAGTACGGAAGGTGTCGATCTTATGATAGATATCCTTCTCATGCTGCGTGGAATCCGGCTCCTTCATATGATCGATGCTGATCTGGTTATTGGAGAACAGCGCCGCATAAACATCCGTAACCGGAATGATATTACTTGAATTCGGGACCGGTGCATAAGCATAATCCAGCATATGTGAAAGGAGGATGGATGCGATCTCTTTCTCCAGCATATCATAACAATACTTTGTAAGATCGGCGTCAATGGTGAGGTATACATCACCGCCCGCTTTCGCCGGCCGCGTATCCGTTACCTCCATCACCTTTCCGAGATTATCCACCAGCAAGGTCTCGCTGCCGTCTCTCCCGTGCAGCTCGTTCTCATAGATCTGTTCGATACCGGTTTTTCCTACGATATCATTTGTCGTATATTTGATGGCCCCATCCTCGGTATTCAGCCGCTCCAGGTCATCTTCGGACGCACGTCCCACGTAACCGATGATATGAGCAAAATACTTTGCATCCGTATAATACCGTTCGGAATCCACGGTAATATCCATACCGATCAGATGATCCTGATTCTCCAGGATCGTGGAACGGCTCTTCTCGGAGATGTTCTGCGCGATCTCGACCGGTTTGTACTGCTGAAACCGATTCAGCCACAGCATGTAACGACAGCCCAGGATCTGCATCTTCCGGGTCTCCGTGTATTCGTCCGTAAGGTCAAAGCGCTTAGACAAAACTTCGATCACTTCAGCGGCTGTACTGTTCTTCTGTTCATCCGTCAGCTCATCAAATGAACTGGCCGCATATACGTCACGCAGAAATCCGTTCTTCCTTCCGCCGGTCACAGTGAAGGTATAACCATTTCCCCGCTTTGCCACGGGGAAATCCAGGCGCAGCTGATCTCCCTGGGATTCCAGGATATCAATGGTATCCGAAACCACCTGATTCTTAAGGATATTTTCCGGTACACCCATCCGGTCAGCTTCTTCGGCAAGCTGCTTATCATTTCCAAAGGTCAGATTATACGTCATCCGGCTGCTGGCAAGCAGTTTTCCGTTCCTGTCGTAAATATTCCCGCGGATGGACGGAATGGTCAGGGTCTTCTCCGTCCGTACTGTCAGATCGTCCGTGTAGGTTTCTCCCTGCTGGATCTGAAGATAAAACAGCCGGTGAACCAGGATAAAAGTCAGCACGAAAAACAGGATCGTCACAGGGAAGATCCTGCTTTTGATATATTCAAGGAAGAGATCCTTGACATAGATCAGAAATTCTTTGAACAGTTTCATAAGCCGGCCGCCTTTCTCTTGATCCTGCGGTTGATCCGAAGATACAGCCGGTAAACAAGTACCGTGATCAGTACATCATATAAAAGCTGCGGAAGCATCCGGTGTACGAAATAGAATCCGAGATCCAGACGATTCCGAAGCAGGAAATTGCCTGTAAAAACCACCAGGTCCAGGAACAGCTGATCAAGTATGATGATGAAGACCGGGAGTCCCACATCTTCCATCAGATAATTCTTGTGAAATGTTCCGTTGACGTAACCGATGCACATGTAAAAAAAGGCGTACAGCCCCAGCCATGAGCCAAAGAAGAGGTCATAAAGAAGACCGGAGAAAAAGCCGGTCAGCATTCCTTCTCTTCTGCCCCGCATGATCCCGAAGGACATGGTCAGGATGAGCATCAGGTTCGGTGATGCACTGGTTATGTCATGCAGGGAAAATACAGTGGTCTGCAGCAGGAAGGATAAGATCAGTAATATGGTCAGCGTAATAACTCTTCGCATGTTTAATAAGTCACTTCCTGTTTACGATCCGTGATCACCAGAACATCCCGTACGTCGCTGAAATCAACGGCGGTACGGATCCGGGCAGTCACGGTCAGGTTGTTTGGATCCGGTATCAGCTCCGACACATATCCGATGGTCAGTCCGTAGAGAAACCGGTCGGACACATTGGCAGTGACGACACGGTCACCTACATTTACCTTTGCTTCCCTGGATATGTCCACAGCCAGCAGGTATCCATCCTTATACGTGGAAAGACTTCCTTCCACCGTACAAAGCGCACTGTTGGGTCCCACGGCTGCGGTAACCTTGGAACGGTCATCCACGATCGCCCGGACCCTTGCATAAGAATCATAGGACTCCACGACGATTCCCAAAAGCCCTCCATCATAGAGAACATTGCAATCCTCGTAAACCCCGTCATTCAAACCTTTATTGATATAAAATTCATTGAACCACCCGGAGGAATCCACGGAGAAGATCCGTGCCGCCGTCGTATTATAATCCGGATACATCTGATCCAGAGAATAAAGTGCCCGAAGCTCTGCCAGTTCGGTGAGCTCCGCCTGACTTTTGGCGATCTGCTCTTCCAGTTCCCGGTTTCTTTTCTTTAAGGCATCATTTTCCTCGCGAAGCGTTTTCACGTCGCCAAAGACCAGGAACCGCTCCTCGACCCACTCTCCGATATTGCTCATACCTTCCTGCATCGGTGTGATGACCTTGCCGAACAGACTCTTTGTCTTCTTCAGGAATGAATCCGAGAAAAGAGAAAGAGCCAGAAGCAGGATACAGATCAGAGAAAGTGCCAGGAAAAGGTACTTTGGTGATATATCTTTTTTCGGGTTGAATTTCATAATAATCCGCGCTCCTGAAAGCTTAAATATTCATTTCCGCCAATAATGATGTGATCCAAAAGCCGGATCCCAAGCATATCTCCTACGATCCGGAACTGTTCCGTGACCGAAATATCAGCTTCACTTGGCTCAACATATCCGGATGGGTGGTTGTGAAGCAGAACCACACTGACAGCCCCGTACCGAAGTGCCTCCCGAAAAACTTCCCGCGGAGACGAGATCGACGCATTCACACTGCCTTCCGAGATCATCACATCTCTGAGAAAACAGTTGGCGGAGTTAAAGAACAGGGCATAGACCCGTTCCTTCTCCAGATATCGTACCTCTTCACGAAAATAATCCGCTATGGTATTCGGATCATTCATCCGCACATACTGCTTGGTCCGCTCCCGCGCCATACGCCGGGAAAGCTCTGCCACGGCTCTCAGCTGAACTGCTTTCACGGTTCCGATCCCGGGAATTTCGGTCAGTTCCTCTGTAGTAAGATAATTCAGTCCCGTAAG
>CAMPAX010000146.1 GCA_946633495.1 uncultured Lachnospiraceae bacterium
ATATTTAATACAGATAAAGATATTGATAATTTTATTCCATATTCCGATAATTCACTCGTGCTTAGATTGATATCATATATTCAAATGTCTGATGATTCCATATTATCAATTGCACAAAACAGGCAAATCAGCAAGAATGATGTCGATGCAAATAGTCGGCTGGTTGGAAATACAGAAAATCAGATCGACGATTCTTATGTAGAGGGAAAAGAAAAGGACGTTATTGCCAGGGGACGTGTGAATCAGGATTTGTTTCGTACTAAACTTGATTTGAAGTATAATAATAAGTGCTGTTTATGTGGTGTTTCAATCAGGGAAATATTGAGGGCCAGTCATATAAAACCGTGGAGTGTAAGCAAACCGGGTGAAAAGGTAGATATTGAAAATGGTCTGTTGTTGTGTGCGAATCATGACCAGCTATTTGATTCCGGTTTTATCTCGTTTAGGGATAACGGAGATATTATGGTTTCGGATGAATTGGATATGCATACTCGAATCCTCACGAATGTAAGATCTGAGATGAGGATCCAAGTTAGTGAAAAGATGAAAGAATATTTGGCGTATCATCGAGAAAATGTTTTTAGGCGAGGTTGATAGAGTGTGCTCAGAATAATAGGAAAGTCACAGCGTCATGAGGAGAAAATGATATGGATACGTGGTATTATGAAGTCGTAAGTATCGACGGAGATTATGCGAATCTTCAGCGTAAGGATATAGACTCGGAGAATTTAAAACTTGTGGCAAGAGCACTGCTCCCGGCTGAGATCAGGGAAGGAAGTACACTTAAATACGAGATGTTTTCATATTCGATTGTGACTCAATAAAAAACGGTAACAGAAACCTCCCGCTTGTAATTCTGAGCGAAGCGAAGAATCTTACAGGCTTTGCGAGGTAAAAGATCCTTCGGGATTTCGAGATTTCGATTGGTCGTACTCGGCGCACGATATGCGTGCCATCGGCACGCGTGCACCTCTCAGACTGACGCGAGGATCCCCTGATTTGAAGTAATGTGGGGAGTTTTTGACAGTAATATGTCCATCCGGTGTATAGAGGGAGAGAATATAAATGATTCAGGATATCGCACCTCATCAAATGAATATCAGCTACAGATCCGCAGAACCATCTGACGATTCTCCGATTATGGTATTCCGGGACGGGAAGCTGCTTTCCGGTCACGACGGTATGAAAATCATTTTTCCGAAATATCGGGAAGTAGGGGGCAGGACGGTCTGCCTTTTTGCTGTGGATGATACGGAGTATTTTCTGAGTGAAGAAGCCGGAGTGGAACCGGAAGGCTATGAATACCGCTCCATGAGGGAGCTTCGAAAAATAAAGACTGCTGAAACAACTGAACTCTTTGCGGCATTTACGGCATACCATCTTTCCGAATGGTATCTGTCCAACCGCTTCTGCGGAAGGTGTGGAGGCCGGATGGTGCATGACACTGTGGAACGGGCCGAAGTCTGCCCGGCGTGCGGCTGCAAAACCTATCCGAGGATCAATCCTGCCGTTATCATCGGTATCCGGAATAATGACCGGATCCTCATCACAAAATACCGGACGGGTTACGCCCACAGCGCACTGGTTGCCGGTTTTACCGAGATCGGAGAAACACTGGAAGATACGGTACGGCGCGAGGCCATGGAAGAGGTTGGTCTTAAAGTGAAGAATATCACATACTATAAATCTCAGCCGTGGGGAATGGCCATGGATCTTCTGGCAGGATTCTTCTGTGACGTGGACGGAGATGACCGGATCCGGATGGATGAAAATGAACTGAAATACGCGGAATGGGTGGAACGGGATAAGATCGAACTGCAGCCCACGGATATCAGTCTTACGAACGAAATGATGAAGGCCTTTCAGAATGAAGCAGGGAGGACAGAGAGAAATGGATGATCTCAGCACTTATCAAGGGGCGATAGAAATCTTCAGAAAAGTAAACTGCGTAAGTGAAAGAGAGAATTGTATCTTCGGAGCTATTGTAGATTTCTCAAAGAGTG
The DNA here is from genome assembly GCA_946633495.1 of uncultured Lachnospiraceae bacterium. GTDB lineage: Bacteria > Bacillota > Clostridia > Lachnospirales > Lachnospiraceae > Eubacterium_Q. The sequence goes on from CAMPAX010000146.1 coordinate 2,004, forward strand.
ACGAATTTACGGGCTCTATGATAGGAAATGGAGCTTTAGGACCGGTAGGCTATGTGGTCGGAGGAGCAATCGGAAGAGAACGGGATTTAAGGACAAGCAGGATCTATGATTTCCTGTTTGTGTTATTTGATTTCACAGAAACAGGTGTTGGGATAATGCCGCTTTCGGGTGGAGGATTAAAGATCAATCCGGAAAAACTTACGCCTTGTTATGATGGATTTGTATATTACTATTATCAAGAATTATCCGATATTAAGGTCAAAAACTATTATGGGATTAGAAAAAGCGTAAAATCGATCACCATAACACTGATCGATGGTAAGAAACTTCATTTTACCGCAAATATGTCTGAAAATCGATTGCCCTATCAGATAAACGGGATGAGCAGATTTGTAGAAAGATATCAAAAAAATTGTTTTCTGTAACAGGAGAGAAAAGCAAATCAGAAAAAAGAGTTGTGGGGTTGGAAAGGAGAAGATATGAAGATATTTCATGTAGCGGATCTGCATTTCGGAAAGGTTGTTTACGGCAGATCCATGATCGATGACCAGAAATACTGGGTAGACAGGTTTGTTGAAAATTGTGCTTCCCAGAAACCGAAGGCCGTGCTTTTCGCAGGGGATATATATGACCGGGCTGCGCCAAATGAAGAGGCGGTCAAGTTGCTGGATGATATGATCACCCGGATAGCGGAGCTGGGGATTGAGATCTTTATGATCGCCGGAAATCATGACAGCGGACAGCGGCTGAGCTTCGGAAGCACGATCCTGCAGAAGCATGGGGTGCATATTTCCGGAATCGTGAAGAAGGAACTGGACCATTTTGACCTTACGGATGATGATGGGACCGTGGTGACCTTCTGGCTGCTTCCCTATGCCGATCCAGAGGATATAACCTCTGCTTTGAAGGAGGAGGGCCTGAACAGCTATGAAAAGGCCATTCAGCGGCTGCTGGAGGTTCAGACGGTGGATCCTGCACATTGCAATGTGATCCTGTCCCACCAGAATGTGACCCGGGACGGCGTGGAAGCTGAACGGGGAGGTTCGGAAACCATGGTAGGCGGCGTGGGAAAGGTGGATTACTCTGTATATGACCGCTTTGACTATGTGGCTCTGGGACATATTCATTCACCTTATTATGTGGGGCGGGAGGAGGTACGCTACGCGGGAACGCCTCTCTGCTATCATTTCGATGAAACGAAGAGAAAGGATAAGGGTTATGTGGAGGTGATCCTGCGGGGGAAGGAGAAGCCGGAGATCCACGATGTGACCATCCAGCCCCTCCACCGGATGCGGGAACCTTTTGTAGGGACGAAGGAGGAGCTGGACAATCTGTTGCTTCAGGACACGGGACGGGGAGAATATGTGAAGATCGTCATTACGGATGTGCCGGACACACCAGAGATCTGCTCTTATTATCGCGCCCTTCTGGGAGACAGAGGCAGCGTACTGATGGAGATCTACTCCACCGCATCCGGCTTCGGTACCCAGACAGTATCCTCTTTTGCAACAGAGGTTAAGGAGAAATCATTGGAGGCGCTCTTCACGGAGCTCTACCAGGAGAAAACCGGAGGACAGAGCCCGGATAAAGCCGAGCAGGGGCTTTTGAAATATGTGGCTGATCTGGCGCGGCAGAAGAAAGAAGGGGAGAAGGTGACTTCCGAGGATATTAGGAAGGTGCTGGACAGGGCGAAGGAAGTGGAGGCAGGAGGAGAAAGCGTATGAAGCCATTAAGATTGGAGATAGAGAACTTCGGTTCATATTTGGGGAATACGGTGATCGATTTTGAAGCTTTCGGAAGCGGCGTATTCCAGATCACCGGAAAAACTGGTGCGGGGAAAACCCTGATCTTTGACGCCCTGGTCTATGCGCTTTACGGTTCTCCCAGTGGTTCAGACAGAGATGCGGTCATGATGAGGAGTAAACTCCTCGCGGACAAATCCAAGGATACCAAGGTACGGCTCACTTTCCTTCAGAACGGGAAGAGATATACCGTACAACGCTCCTTCCGGAATAAGGGGATCCAGGGAGAAAAAGGGAAGTTTCATGAAGACAGGGAAAAGAACGGATTAACCAAGGATGCAATCTTGCTGGATGATAAAGATGAAAAGATCGTATCCGGTGAACAGAAAGTAACAGACAAGGTAACGGAATATCTGGGCTTTAACCGGGAACAGTTCTGTCAGATCGTCATGCTGGCACAGGGTGAATTTCAGAAATTCCTTAATTCCGGGGATGTGGAAAAGGCAGTGATACTTCAGACCCTTTTTGATCACACGATCTACAAACTATATGAAGATATGATCTCGCAGGCAAAGGCAAGTCTCTCGGACGAACGGGAAGAAGAGACGAAAAGGATCAAATTTGAAATGAGCGGGTTCCGGAATACAGAGGAGACCCGGACTTTCGGAGAGGGAGCCTGGCATGAGGGGAGCCCAACCCTTCTGGCGGATCTTGAGAAACTGATCCGAAGAGAAGAAGAAAAGAAAAAGGAAGCTGAGGACAGCAAGAATAAGGTAACCAAGGACATCGAGCAGAGAAACCTTCAGCTGGGGGAGGCAAAGGGAAGAAATGATCAGCTGGAGGGTCTGAAGAAAAAGCGGGAGCATCTGCAGGAACTTGATACCAGGGAACCGGGAATGAAGGCCATGAAGGAACGCCATGAACGGGTGGAGCAGGCTTTTACGAGAGTTTCACCGAAGATCTCGGCCAAGAAGGACGCAAAGGAAGCCTTGACGAAGAATGAGGAGAACATTTCCTCCTTTGAGACGAGCCTTGCGGAAAGTGAGAAAGAGAAAAAAGCAGCGGAAGCTCTGGTCCGCCGGGATGAGGATGAGAAGCCGGAGAGGGAAGCTGTTGCCAAGGAGATTCATACCCTTGGTCTCTCTATCCCGGATTATCAGACGAGGGATGGCCTGAGAAAGAATGTGGCCAAACGTACGGAAAAGCTGGAAAAAGATCGAAATGATCTGCAGAAACAGGGACAGCAGTTAGCGGAACTGAGAAAAAGGCTGGAAGAGATAAAGGAAGAGATGCAGGCTCTCGGAACGGCCGCGACTGCAGTGGTTGAGACAGAGAGAGATCTCAACAGGAAAAAGGAGATTTATTCAGGCCTTACAGACCAGAAAAAGGGACTGATCCAACGTGTAACAGCTATCCTTAAGGATGAGACTGAGCTTAAGAAACGTGCCGGGGAGGCAGAGAAGGAAAAGATCGAAGCGGACAGGCTGGAACGGGTCTATGATGGGCTGAACATGCGGTTCCTTGCCGGTCAGGCGGGACTGCTGGCGAGAAAGCTAAAGAACACTGTAGAGGCAGAGGGACAGGGGAAATGTCCCGTATGCAATACCCTCTTTATCCACGGTCAGGATATGTGTCTTGCGAAAGCTGAAGAGGATATCCCGGAGCAGACAGAGGTCGATAAGGCAAAGGCCGCCTGGGAAAAGCAGGATAAGAAAAGGGAAGCGTCGGCGGGGGCTCATGATAAGCTGGAGGAGCAGCTGAAGACCAGGCGCTCGGAAACCGTGGACTATGCCGGGCAGCTCCTGGGAGAACAGGTGGATTGGGAGCTTCTTGCAGGCGGAGCTTTCCTCGAGGAGAAAAAGAAGGACCTGGAGGAAGAGATCCATAAGCTGAATGCAGCTGTGAAGAAGGCGAAGGAAGATGCAACCCGCTATGAGAATCTGAAGGACGAGTCTGAAAAGAAACAGGATGAACTGACAGATAAGACCGGAAAGCAGGAAGCCCTTTCCAAGGGAATCGAGGCGGAGACAAATGAGCTCCGGGGCTGGGAGGCTGATCTCGCAGGGTGGGAAGGAAAGCTCTCTTACGATAATGAAGATGCAGTGAGGGCGAAGATCCAGAAGCTTAATGCCCTGAAAGAGAAGATGGATTCAGTGGTTAAAGATCATGAGACGGAAGCGAAAAAAGCAAGCGAAAAATATGATCAGATATTTGGTCAACTGAAGAATGAGAAGGACAGGACTCCGGAATTAAAGGAGAAGATCCGGACTACTCAGGAGGAGCTGACCGAGGCCCTCCGGGAGACGGGTTTTGCTTCCGCAGAGGATGCGGAGACGGCGCTGGAGGGTATCCCGAAGCCGGAAGACTGGATTCTTGTGACCCGCAAAAATC
>CAMPAX010000147.1 GCA_946633495.1 uncultured Lachnospiraceae bacterium
TGCTGTGTATTCGGGAATTCATCCACAGCGCACGCGCGGATCACGCGGTAACCGCGGGCCTGCAGGGTGACCAGATCTCTCGCCAGAGAAGTAGGCTTGCAGGAAATGTAAACCATATACGGCACGCCGTAGCGGATGATCTTATCCAGAGCCTTCGGCGTACACCCATCCCGGGGTGGATCCAGTATGATGAAGTCCGGCTTCTCTTCGATCTCGTCCAGCTTCTGCAATACATCCCCTGCGATGAATTCGCAGTTCCTGAGTTTATTAAGCTTTGCATTCTCCCGGGCAGCATCCACGGCCTCCTCCACGATCTCGATGCCGTAGACCTTCTCGGCTATGGGTGCCATCAGCTGCGCGATGGTTCCCGTGCCGCTGTACAGGTCATAGATCACACCGGCTTTCTTCATCGGTGCTGAGGAATTTTCCTCGTTCGCTCCACGTTCTGTCTCACCCTCGGTGCCATCGCCCAGCTTCGCAGCGCCTTCCGCAACATCCGCATATACAGACAGTACATACTCCCTCACCTTACTGTACAGCACCTCGCACCCGCGGGTATTTGTCTGAAAGAAGGAAAATGGAGATACCCGAAACTGCAGCCCCAGCACTTCTTCCATCAGATAGTCTTCTCCGTAAAGGAGCGTTACGGAATCCGGTTTCACCGCATCGGCAAGAGAATCATTTTCCGTATAAATGACCCCAGCCAGATGACTATGGCTGGTCAGGGAGTCAAATTTACCGGAGGCTTCCAGTCCCACCAGTCCGGCAACATATTCCGGAAGATGAAGATCCTGGATGATCTGGTTCCGGAGTCCATCGGAAGAACTCTCTTCCGTGTGAGAATCACCTTTCTTGCGGAGAGATATCTGGAGTCCCTTATCCGCAGCATCATTTCCTTCGATCATCCCTTCGGAATCACCCTGTGTTTCGGATTCGGAATTGTTCCGGCTTCCTGCTTCGGAAGGCTCCTTCATTTCGATCTCAGTCTCCTCCGAAAGCATCTTCCTCCGCATTTTTCTTTCCGGTGCCTGCAGCTCATATCGGGTAGTCGTCACCAGATTCACCAGGATCCCCCCATCCGCAAAGGACTGTCGGACCACCAGATGACGAAGGATCCCATAGTGCTGCATTTTATGATAGAAAGACACCTTATGATCACGGAAGAACTTCTGAGTGTATTTCAGGATCTCATTCCAGGCCGGACGCACCAGAGCACACCCGTTGATCTCCAAAATGTCATAGGATGATCCAAGACGATGAAGTCCCAGCGTCAGCGGTCCGTCCTTTTCCGCATCTCCAAAAGTGAACTCCATCTTGTTCCGATACCGGAACTGATCCGGGGAACCGACAATGCCCTCCCATGGCAGATCCGGAACCACCGGCATGAGAATATCCTTTACCATCTGTTCTTTCAGGCGAAGCTGATTTGTATAAGCCACCGGCTGATATGTACAGCCTCCGCACTCATAAAAATGCGGACACACCGGTTTCTTCGTCTCATAAGGCGAAGACTTCAGTGTGTCCAGCACCATCCCTTCTGCAGCACCGCTCTTTTTTTTCGTGATCCGGATCCGTACCGCAGCACCGGGGAGCGCATTTTTAACAGTGACCTTCTGGTCTTCGTACCGAAAGCTTCCCCGATTCGGAAAAGAATAATTCTCAATGATCCCCTCAATGATATCGCCCTTTTTCATACTTGCTCCTGTTTCATTTCAAAGGTTGCGCTGACACACTCCGTGAAACCATCCTGTCCTCTCGCGTCTTCCGTCCTTCGCATCACTGTGCGAACCTGGTCTTCACTGTATGAACCTGGTCTTCACTGTATGAACCCGGTCTTCACTGTACGAACCGGCCTTCACTGTGCGAACCCGGTCTTCACTGTACGAACCCGGTCCGCATGGTAACACACCGCTATACGATCATAAAAACTTCAGCTCATAATCGATCTTCCCGGTCTTGGGGTCATGTATCATGACCGCATAGGACTTCTTCGGATGGCTCTGCCTCGGCAGCGATATGCTGCCCGGATTTAAAACCGTTATTTTTTCTTTCTCCCGAAGATCCGGGATATGCGTATGGCCATACATGACGATGTCGCAGCCATAATTCATCGCCGACAGTTCAAGGTGTTCTGTTCCATAGCTCACATGGTACCTGTGGCCATGAGCGGCAAACACCTTGTGCGAACCCACCTGAAAGATGGTGTACGTCGGAAGATCATCATCGTAGTCACAGTTTCCCCGGACAAAAAAACAGGGACAGCCCGCCGCCGCGGAAATCTCCGGATCATGCCCCTGTACATCGCCGAGATGAACCAAAAGATCGAAAGGCTTCTCCTTTTCGATGGCCCGAAGCGCAAACACTGCGGTTCCATGGGAATCGCTCATGACCAGTATCTTTCTTGGATTCATGGTTTTCCTCCTGAAAGTCATTCCCTCTGCTACAGCATGGCCTCCAGCGCCGTCTTCATCATGCGAAGAGCCTGCCCCCGGTGGCTGATGGCATTCTTCTGTTCCGGAGAGATCTCCGCAGAGGTCTTACCGTATTGAGGCAGAAAGAAGATCGGATCATATCCGAAGCCATTTTCTCCCGCCGGAGCGTAAGCTACACGCCCCTCCATCACGCCGGTCTGAACCAGATCGCGGCCATCCGGAAGCACTGCCGCCACTGCGCAGACGAATCTGGCGGAACGCTTCTCATCCGGAAGTCCTTCCACCCGCTCGATCAGGTTTCGGTTCTTCACATCATAGGAAGTATCTTCTCCCAGATACCGTGCAGAGTAGATTCCGGGTTCCCGGTTCAGCGCATCGATCTCCAAACCGGAATCATCCGCCAGCACAAGGGCTCCGGAAACCGCGTGAACCGCCCTTGCCTTGATCAGAGCGTTCTCCTGAAAGGAGGTTCCGTCCTCCACGATATCTATATCGATCCCCGCTTCCTTCATGGACTGGATCTCAAATCCGAAATCACCGAAGATCTGACGGATCTCACGCATCTTGTTCTCATTTCCCGTTGCAAATATCAGCTTCATACGATTCTCCTGTTCTCTGTCAATGGATCAACGATCATTTGTAAATGCCTTAAGACAGATGTTGCATTCCGATTCCTCTGCGCTTCTCCAGGCGCCTCCGCCATACAGACTGATATATCCCTCACCGTCCGTAATGTCAGCTCCCTCCGTCCGATCATCCGCCGCATATTCCACGGCGATGGGGCGTTTGGAACCGGGAGTATTGACCTTCATTACCACAGCATATTTCTGACCCTTTTTTAGCTCCGGGGGCTCCGGGATCCTCACGGTATAATACCCTGCATACCTGGTTTCTCCCGACACCAGAAATTCCGGAGAATGGAGATCATCCACATCACTGAACTCCGGAACATAAAATACGGAAAATGTGGTTCTCGGTCCTGTAGCATAGAAGGATACCGCTTCCAGGGACTCATCCTGCTCCGGCGTGTAGCAGTTTGCAAAATACGCTTCCTCTTTGCCAAAGCCCAGTTCTCCTACCCATCCCAACATATCCGACTGATAGATGTGCTGAAAATTATCCGCATCCTCCAGTCTCGTATATACGATAGATTCATTGCAGAGATTTCCGTCTTCATAGGACACATAGAAATATCCGTGATCTCCGAATTCTTCTCCCCAGCTGTTCTTACAGATATACGCGCCGTTCTTCTTGGGCTGAACGGAGAAATTCTCCTTCGGGAAATCGTCGTCCCAACCTACCACCACCACGTCATGGTTCGGTTTCTGCTTTCCGGTGTAGTAGTAAGCCGAAGTCGCCGCGTTATAGTACATGGAATCATAGCTAATGTATTCCATTTCCAGATAAAGAGACGTTTCGATCCCCCCATATCGGTAGATCGCACTCTTCAGAACATCATCATCCCTGTCATTGATGATGATGGCTTCCTCCAGGTGCTTTACCACCTCCAGCCCCTCTTCGGTTTTTCCGTCGTAGGGGTCCTGCTCCTCATACACAGGTCCCTGCCACGCCGCCAGATAAGCGATACTCATGGTATGCTCGCCACCGGCGGAAATATCCAGGTGATAACTGTTGTTCAGCGCCATATGATCGGTGGAATACTCATTTTCCTCATAAGGCATCAGCGTGGTCTCCAGAGCTCCCAGAGAAGCAAATGCCCAGCAGGTTCCGTATCTTCCCTGATCCCGAACCGGCGTCACCCTCCCCTTTTCACGCATATCATAGCGTGCCGGCAGAGGATCTCCGGCAGAGCGGTCCTCAAAGTTCACCTCGTTCTTCGCGTAGGACACCGCCACGTGATATCCCATAGCTTCCATCATGGGAGAAACCGGGATGTACAGCTGCTGCTCCGTCTCCGAGAAAATGCATGGCGTCGGCAGCGTCACCTTCTGATCGTTGATGTAGGCCGTGCGGCTGTCCATCGTCATCCGGATCACCACATCCCCGCGTTCGATGGTAACCTCTCCGTTTGCGGTGCGAAGGACAGAACATCCCATAACATCCTGGAGCATCCGTTCCTGACAAAGCAGCTGAAGATCCTCTGTCATCCGGATCCGGTATCCGAAATTCCGAAGGCTGAGGCCGTCCAGCAGAAGGTCCACCTCCTGCCGCTCCACGCTCTGCACGATGTCGGATCGAAACTGTTCCAGTCCCGAATCGTAATTATCTTTTTTTTCTATCTTCCTCTGTGTCTGCCCGGAGAACCAAAACCAGATTCCGCCCACGATCACCAGCAGAGAGAGTAGAATGATCCATTTTTTCAAAAAAACACCTCGCTTAACGCCGCATGCTTACTGCTTCGTCGGTTTCTCCCCCGGCTGCCGCTTCGGAGGACGCGGACCCATAAACTGATAAAAATACGAGCGGATCATTCCGTTGTAGATCTTCCGGTTCTTATCCGCCTTCCGTCCGATATATTTCTCAGCCTCCTCGTAAGAGGTAATGATATACATGGACCATTTATCCAGCCCTGCGTATACCTCCCCCAACGTCTTATAGAGTGCCGGAAGTTCCTCCTTCTCCGAGATCCGTTCCCCGTAAGGCGGATTGGTGATAAGGAAGCCGTAGGGCTTGGGATGACGAAGATCCGCCACATCCCTTTGCTGGAAATGAATATGGGGAAGCACTCCCGCTTCCCGGGCATTCTGCATGGCGCATTTCACCATCTCACCATCGATATCATACCCCTGCAGATGCATCTGAAGGTCTGTGCGTTCGAGGCTTCTTGCCTCATCCCTTGCCTCAGACCATTGCTTCGCGGTGATAAGCTTCTGCCAGTGCTCCGCGGTGAACTCTCTCTTCACTCCCGGCGCGATCCTGGCACCGATCATGGCAGCTTCGATGGGAAATGTTCCGCTGCCGCAGAAGGGATCCACAAGGATCCGATCCTCTCTCCAGGGCGTCAGAAGCAGCAGTGCAGCCGCCAGCGTTTCGGAGATCGGAGCTTTTCCCACCAGCTTTCGGTAGCCCCGCTTGTGCAGCGACACTCCGGAGGTGTCCAGTCCGATGGTCACGCGGTCCTTCAGGATGAAGACCCGGATCGGATATTCATCTCCGTCCTCCGTAAAATGCTCTACGTGATAGGTTCCACGCAGCCGGTCCACCATAGCCTTCTTTACGATGGACTGGATGGAGGATGCGCTGAAAAGTTTACTCCGGTTGGTGGTGGCCTTCGTCACCCAGAATCTTGCGTTTCTCGGCAGATACCGTTCCCATGGGATCGCCTTGGTTCCTTCAAAGAGCTCATCAAACGTCGTTGCCGTGAACTCCGCGCACATGAGCAATATCCGTTCCGCTGTCCGGATGAAAATGTTGCTGCGAGCCACTGCCAGCCGGTCCCCGCGAAAGACCACACGGCCGTCTTCCACAGAGACGATCTCGTAGCCTATATCCTGTATTTCTTTTTTCAGAACCGCTTCCAGCCCGAAATGGCAGGGTGCGACATAGGTGAACTCTTCCATAATCCCTCTTGATCTAAGTCTGTTCCGATTTTCTCTTCGCTATTTCGACGATGCCCCGGGGCGAGCGCCATTTCACATAACGCCGTCCTGCTGCGCATAAAATGATGCTGGGGTCAAAAGGTATTTTGCCCCCAGCTGATGATCCGCAGCA
>CAMPAX010000148.1 GCA_946633495.1 uncultured Lachnospiraceae bacterium
AGCTTCATCTCATGGATGCACTCGAAGTATGCATTTCTCGGATCATAACCAGCTTCGGTCAGTGTCTCGAAACCTGCCTGCATGAGAGCGCATACACCGCCGCAGAGAACTGCCTGCTCACCGAAGAGGTCTGTTTCGGTCTCGATACGGAATGTGGTCTCAAGAAGACCTGCACGAGCACCACCGATACCTGCACCGTAAGCCAGTGCCAGATCCTGTGCATGACCGGTAGCATCCTGATATACAGCGATCAGACAGGGTGTACCCTTGCCTGCCTGATACTCGGAACGTACGGTGTGACCCGGTGCCTTCGGAGCGATCATGGTTACATCCACATCCTTCGGCGGGATGATCTGATTGAAATGAATATTGAAGCCATGTGCGAACATCAGCATATTTCCTGCCTCAAGGTTCGGCTCGATATCCTTCTTATAAAGTGCAGCCTGAAGTTCATCATTGATCAGGATCATGATGATATCTGCCTTCTTAGCAGCTTCTGCAGCTGTGAATACTTCGAAGCCCTGCTCCTCGGCACGCTTCCAGGACTTTGAGCCCTCATACAGACCAATGATGACATGTGCGCCTGAATCCTTCAGGTTCAGTGCATGAGCATGTCCCTGGCTGCCGTAACCGATGATAGCGATGGTTTTTCCGTCCAGAAGGGAAAAATTACAATCCTTCTCATAGAAAATCTTAAGATCTGACATTTTCTGGTTCCTCCTAAAATAATAAATTATGCATAAGGTCCGGACAAATCCGGAGGTTATAGCTCATCTGATGCAACTGACAATCTGTATTATATCTATCTTCTTGTCAGTCCCGTAAGACCGGTACGTACAAGCTCCTGAATCTCAAATCCGTTCAGAAGTTCGATAAATGCATCGATCTTGGTGTTATTCCCCGTGATCTCGATCATGATGGATTCCGGAGAAACATCCACGATCTTCGCACGGAATACGTTCGTGATGGCGATGACCGCCTGACGCTGATTCTGATCGGCCTTTACCTTTACGAGCACCAGCTCACGGCATACGGAAGCGCCATCCATAAGCTCGATCACCTCAACCACATCTTCCAGCTTGTTCAGCTGATTCTTGATCTGGGAAAGGATCCTGTCATCTCCGCTGACAGCAACTGTCATACGGGAGTATTTCGGATTCTCCGTAACTCCTACCGTCAGGCTGTCGATATTATAGCCTCTGCGGCTGAACATACCTGATACTCTGGAAAGTACACCGGATGTATTTTCAACAAGGAGTGAAAGTACCTTCTTTTTCATGAGATCATCCACCTTTCAAAATTCATAACAATCATTTTAACAACTGTTCCCCTTAATGTCAACAAATATCAATGACTCAGCAAGCGGTCCACCAGCTTTACGCACTCATTAGCATCTTTTGAATAACCGTCCGCATGGATTTCGTCCGCAAAGCTCTGGGAGATCACTGCACCGCCGATAATGATCTTCGCTGTGCAGTTTTCCTGATGTGCAAGCTCTACCACTTCTTTCATTTTCATCATGGTAGTCGTCATCAGGGCCGAAAGGCCGATAATGTCCGCGTTCTGCTTCTTTGCTTCCGAAACGATCACATCCGAGGGAACATCCTTTCCAAGATCGATCACGGTATATCCGTAGTTTCGGAGCATCAGGATACAGAGGTTCTTTCCGATCTCATGGACATCACCTTCCACCGATGCAAAGACCACAGTTCCTTTGGGCTCCTGACCTTCCGTAGTGGGAAGCATGGGTGCCAGATACTGGATCGCAGCATCCATGGCATTTGCTCCCTGGATCAGCTGCGGCAGGAAGAATCTCTTTTCTTCAAACAGTTCTCCCACCCGGGTAATGGCAGGGATCAGATCTTCATCGATGATATTTTTTGCCGGGCGGCCGGCTTCCAGCTGCTTCTTTGCTTCGTCCACGATCCTGGCTTTGCTGCCGTTTATCACGCAGTCATAGACCGGTCCCACGGAAGCCTCTTTCCCGGAGGAACTGCCTGTACCGCCGGAACCTGTTTTGGAAGCACCTGCCGTGCCGGGAGCAGCCGTACCTGAAATAGGCCGCACATATTCCACGTAGGTCTTATCCGCACCTTCCTTCGCCAGAAGAAGATCCGAAGCATAAGCCGCATTCATCAGCTGTTCCTGACCGGGATTTGCGATAGCCATAGTAAGTCCCGAAGAAATGGCCATGGTCAGAAACGCGGCATTTACATTGATCCGCTCCGGAAGACCGAAGGAAATGTTGGAGAGTCCGCAGATGGTCGGAAGTCCAAGCACATCATGGCTGTATCGTATGGTATCCAGCGCGTTCCGGGCAGCCATGGGATCAGCTCCCACAGTGGAGATCAGTGCATCCACGCACAGATCCTCCATGGTAAGTCCTTCTTCCAGAGCGATCTCTACCAGACGGTCCACATTTTCCCGGCGCTCTTCTGCCGTTTTGGGAAGACCCTCATCCGATACCGGAAGGAGGATACACATGGCACCGTATTTTTTTGCGATCCGGAACAGCGGACGTGTTTTTGCGCTTTCTAAAGAGACGGAGTTGATCAGCGCCCGACCGGGATAGATTCGAAGTGCGGCTTCGATGATATCCACATGACTGGAATCGATGCAGAGCGGCAGAGATACCAGTTGCGTCACCTCATGGATGACCTTAAGCATCATTTCCTTTTCATCAATGCCGTTTAAGCCCATATTGATGTCAAGTACATGCGCATGATTTTCTTCCTGGGAGACAGCCATCTCGCTTACAAGATCCAGACTGCCCTCTCGAAGGGACGCCTGCAGTTTCTTCTTGCCGGTGGGATTGATCCGCTCTCCCACCACCAGAAACGGTCCGTCGATCCGGATCTCCTGAAGCATCCGTTCCGAAGTAAGGACACGTACCTTTTTATCCTTCGGAGGAACCGGGCTGAGTCCGCGTACCCTTTGTTTTACGGCACGGATATGATCCACGGAGCTGCCGCAGCATCCACCTACCAGATTTGCTCCGGCATCCACCAGATCACTGATGCAGTCCGCAAAATGCTTCGGTGTCATTTTATATACGGATTTTCCGTTTTCAAGCTCCGGCATTCCGGCATTCGGTTTGGCAAATACCGGAATCGTGGCATATTTTTTCATATCTTCGAGCAGAGCCGTCATCTCTTCCGGCCCCGTGGAACAATTGAGACCCACGGCATCTGCGCCAAGTCCCTGCAGCACGATCACAGCCACTCCCGGCGTGGTACCGAACAGAGTTTTTCCGTCTTCACGGAAGGTAAGACTTACCATCACCGGAATATCCTGTGACAACTCCCGTATGGCGATCAGTGCCGCACGGCTTTCCTGGAGACTCATCATGGTTTCCACCACAATAAGATCCACACCGGCATCCAAAAGGGCCTTCGCCTGTTCCTTATATACCTCCACCAGCTCTTCAAACTGAAGATCACCGATGGGGAAGAGCTGGCGCCCCGTCATGGTCATATCCCCGGCCACATACCCGCGCCCGTTGCAGCGGCGTACCGCTTCCCGGGAAAGACGGACCAGGTTTTGATTCATCTCGATGGTCTTATCTTCCAGATGATATTCCCTGAGTTTGATCCTGTTACACGTAAATGTAGGCGCGTACACGATATTGGTACCCGCCTCCAGAAAACTGATCTGCAATTGAATGAGTATTTCCGGGTGCTCCAGGATCCACTGCTCCGGGCACACACCGAGGGGCATGCCCGCCGCCATAAGATTTGTACCCGTGGCACCATCAAGACACAGGATACGATTTTCCAAAAGGCTGCGAAAATCTGATCGATTCATAACTTTTTCCTGACTGATCTTTTCTAAATGTAAACACACCTGAGGCTCTGCCGGTCTATTGCAGAGTCTTTATCCTTTCATCCGAAAGCGACTGTATATATACGTCATCCCGGAGCCACGGACCATGATCCGCGGCTGAAGTTGCAAGCTGATCACAGCGTTCATTTCCCGGATTCCCGTCATGGCCTTTTACCCAGCAGAATTCCACCTGATGCGGCTTTTTCGCCTTTAAAAGACGTTTCCAGAGATCCACATTTTTTACCGGATCCCTGCCGCGTTTCCAGCCCTTTTTGATCCAGTTGTCGATCCAGTGCTCATTGAACGCTTTCACCACATACTGGGAATCGGACCATACCGTGACATGGCACGGACGAACGAGATGTTCCAGTCCCACGATCACCGCCATAAGTTCCATACGGTTATTGGTGGTCCGTTCATATCCCTGGGATAATTCCAGTCTGTGTTCTTCTCCTTTGGCATCCGTCACGGAAAGCACTGCGCCGTACCCACCGGGTCCGTCAGGATTCGCCCTGGCTGCACCATCGGTGTACAGAGTCACATGTTCCATAGAAGCTCCTTTATTTGATAAAATTATCATCCGTTCTCCAGTAACAGATGACCGGAAGTCCCCTGTAACCGGTTTCGAAAAGCGTCTGGGCCGTACTGTGTGTCAGATTTACGCAGCCGTGAGATCCTCTGGTAAGATACAGATTTCCTCCGAATTTTGACTGCCAGTAAGCATCGTGGAGCCCGATCTCACCGTTAAACGGCATCCAGTAATCCACATGCGATGCATAACCCGGACCCGTGAGCACCACATCCTTCCGCATTCCATAGATCTCATACAGTCCGCTGGGTGTATTCTGATACCGGTTCGGATTTCCGGATATCACATCATCCTCGATCAGAAGCCTTCCGTCCACGTAATAATAGATCTTCTGAACGGACAGATCCAGCTCAACATAGGTATCTCCGATATCCGAGCCATCTCCGGTATAGACATGTCCCTTATGGGTGAACATGGGTTCCCGTTCGATGTTCTCTCTTCTGGAAATGTTCATGATCAGTGCTTTCACTTCTGCTTCCTGATCGATCTCCCAGCCAAGATAACTGCTGTTAAGCTTCAGTTTTTTTCCGAAATGTGTTTTAAAGATCCTGTCTTTCCCGTAGGTATCGTGCTCATATGCAAAGGCTTCGACAAAATTCTCGACCTTTCGTTTGGATACCGAACAGTAATATTTCTCCAGATCGATATCAAGCATATTATAGATATCCTCGGCGCGAAGTTTGAAACGGATTTCTTCGCCATAGAGATATGTGATCTTAAGTTCTGTATAAGATGCGATCAGATCCCGGCATTTTACCACCTTGTCGGAGTTTTCGTCATAGAGCGCCTTTTCGTAGCATCCTTCTTTTTCCAGGTTGATATCCCTCGTCAGATTGCGGACTCTGTCCTCGATCAGGAGCTTTAATTTATCTCTGTTTACAGTGGTGCCGGCATCTCCTTTCCGGATCTCCGGAACCCCGTCATTCAGAACGATCATCGGATTCTCGGGAGCCTTCATATTTTCCGGCTTAAGGAAGGATACGGAATCAAGATAAGCATCCAGCTTGCGCTGATCATACATGATGACATAGGCAGCTTCATTCGGCTGATCAAATAATGCCATGAACCACAGGAATGGATTCTGTTTTTCTTTCACTCTCTGCACATCGGAAGCCGTGGTGATCACCAGACCGATATCTGCCGGATGAATCGTGAATTCTCCGTTTCGAAGCTTCACATGAATCTCATAGCCGGATTTTTTCGAGTCGATCTCCTGCTGAACCGCTTCCGGCGTCCGGAAAGAATAGTCTACGCCGTTGATCACCGTATTGGGCTGAAAACGGGAAGAACAAATGATCACCATAGTGGTATATCCGGCGATCAGGATCACACCAAGCGTGATCAGTGCGGCGATCAGTACATGACGTACCTTCTTTTTCTGCGTAAACGCTTTCTGATCCACAAACGCTTCCTGATGTCCGATTCCGGAGAGATCCGACAAAGGAGGCTGGGAATTATTATTCAGTTCAGTTTGAGGTTGTTTCTCGTCATCTATGACAATATCCACAACTTCCGGATCTTTATGTTCCTCACCCATGAAACCACCTCTTTATAAATAACGTTCTGAATTACCGAACAAATGATTATCCGGAGTAACTCCGCATGAATCCGATATCGAAAGCGCCGATCCGAACGATGTTACGATCACAGTCACCGGCCATATATTCAT
>CAMPAX010000149.1 GCA_946633495.1 uncultured Lachnospiraceae bacterium
TATGACACTACGGGCGCTGGCGTAAATCCTTACAACACTCCCGGAACAGGCACCACTGGTTACGACACTGCCGGCACTGGTGCTGATCCTTACAATACTACAGGCCAGACCACACCGGATGCTGCTCCGTACAACACCGGATACACGTCGGACTCAGCCACTTCCGACTCCTACAACTCGGATTCCTACAATCCCAACTAACTGACAAAAACTTCCCACCTGTCATTCTGAGCAAAGCAAAGAATCATACTGGCTTTTCGAGGATAAAAACCGTCCGGAATAGGGAGCATTGGATCCGCTGCTGTTTTCTGTCGGATCACTGCGATCCTTTCCGTATCTTTCCAATATCATGAGGCCGGGGTCACCCCCGGCCTCATGGCTTTTGCTGATCATAATGTTCTCATGATCATGGTATTGATTACGGCGTTGTTCCGTCGCCATTTCCGGCATTGGAATCATCTACCGGACCAGTTCCGTCTGCACCGTTATTTCCGGTTCCTGTACCGTCTCCGGTGCCGTTCCCGGTTCCGGTTCCGTTCCCGGTTCCGTTACCGGTTCCGCTGTCCGAGGCGCCGCTGCTGGGCGTCGGAGTGTAGGTCGGCCGACCCATATTCTTGGCATAATCGTACTCCTTCTTGATCTCCGGGAAAACTCCCTTATTGTAGAGATGTCCGAAGTAGTCCGTTTCCAGAACACCATAGCAGTAATTGATCTTGTTACTTACGATCCGGTTGATCTTATCCACATAATCATCCGGAACCGCCTCTGCCGCGCTTGCAGGTGTGAACTCACCGCCGATATAAGTACCCTTATTTGTCTTCCAGTTGTACCACAGGTTGAACATGAGCGGCTCCGTATCGGAGAACACGTCACGTCCCGGCAGAAGCCGGCAATCCCACTCGGTTCCGAAGAGGTTCGACAGCGTCGGAAGGATATCGATGGAGCATACCGGATCATTTACAATGATCGGATCCATCTTCTCCAGGCAGCCGCTCCAAAGGATCAGGCGGTTGTGGTCACGCTGCAGGTAGTTGGTTACGGTATAGCCATACAGTTCGGACAGCAGCGGCATCTCACCCAGCGCCGCGTCGTCATCCAGTCCATATGGGAAATGATCCGCCGAGATACAGATCACGGTCTCATCCGCGATACCTGCCTTCTCCAGCTGATCGATGAGGTAGGTCAGTGCCGCCTCAAGCTCCAGGTTACATGCGATATACGCCTTTACATCCTCCGAATACGGCAGGTTCTCCACCTTATCCCAATGCTTCCGGGACATGGCGTTGGAGTCGTAGCTGTAAGAGGAGTGTCCGCTGACGGACATGTAGTAAATGTTGAACGGCTGCTTGTTGATGTACTGCGGGAGTGTACCTTCCATCATTTCCAGGTCACTCTCCGGCCAGCCGCCGCTGATGTAAGCCTCCGCGCCGTTTCCGACACCTTCGAAACCATCGCAGTAGCCCAGGTTCACATGTGTCAGATCACGGCTGTAATACGTGTAATCGTTGTTGTGGAACATCTTTCCATAGTAGCCCAGCCGGTCAAGCTGACTTCCCATGGTGAAATAGTTGTTGTAGCTTGCGGTCTGCTTCATGGATTTACCGCCCATGGTGGGGAAGAAGCCCATCAGGTTCTCAAACTCACCGCCGGTGGTTCCTGCCGTAGCCGGCTGATAGTAATCCGTGAAGTTGATGCCCTTGGTTGACATACGGTACAGAGTCGGAGTCAGATTCGGATCGATGATATCGCCGCTGAACGCCTCCGCGGAGATAAAGATCAGGTTCTTGCCCTTGAACATTCCCGTATAATCATTTGTCTTGTACGGTGTCACAGAACCTACGTAGGTATCCAGATCCGCATACGAATCGTTACTCTCTTCATCCGCCAGCTTGGAATAATCCACGTCATAAGTTGCCATCTTATATTCCTTCGGTTTCTCCGTGGTTATCTCCTCGGTGACCGGAGTCGTTCCGGGATCCGTGCTGCCGGAGGTGGACTTACTGTCAGAAGTCCCTGATTCGGTCGTATCATTGTCCGCATCGATATCAAAGCCGCGGTTCTTGTCCGCACCGGTGATCTTCCGCTGTACCTCCTGCCGGACACCGGTAACCAGTCCGAAGTTCACAACGTTCGGTTCAAATGTATATTTGGACCAGTAAGTCTCTCTGTAAGTCTTTGCGATGGCGATGAGCAGGAGTGCACCGATCCAGGTCGCTGCGATCACGATACCCATCTTTACTTTTCTTCTCCATCCGGTCTTCAGCGACATCAGATGCTTCTTGTCGATCTTCAGCTCAAAGATGAGGAACGCTGCTGTCGGAAGCAGGAACAGAATGATATGGGAGATTCCCTTGAAGGAGAATACCATGTCCATAACATCGCCCATGAACTGCTTCACAACGCCCCCCGCGCCCTCCGTTACGGTATTCAGATCATAGAATACGCCGAACTGGAAGAATACGAAGAACTCAACGATAAAGAGGATCACCGGAAGGAAGATCAGGACTGCCTTCACGATCATATTTACAGTCCGGTTCTTGGAAATGGACGACAGCACGGAACCGATCATACCATATGCTATGGAGAACAGCAGGATATAGACCGTATGCCAGCCGAAGAATTCCTTCTTGGTTCCCAGACTGAATATCAACTCATAATAGAAGATCGAGAACGGGATCATGGCTCTTGAGATAAAGAAGAAGAGCTGTTTATTTCCCTGAAATGCATTCTCAAACTTTGCCTGCAATGTCACCTTGCCGCCGCCGGCCCGGTTTCCTCCACCGTTGCCACGGCCTCCGCCGCCATTGCCGCGATTTCCGCCGCCGTTACCGCGGCCTCCGCCGCCGCCATTTCCACGGCCGCCACCGCCATTTCCGCCGGTCCGTCTTCTTTCCGGATCTGCAGACGGTCTGGAGCCATAGGACTCGGATGTTCTGGGACGCTGCGCACTGCCAGGCTGACGCACGGGACGCTCACCTTCTGCATCCGCATAGATCCGCTGGCGGGAACGTCCGCCAAGAGGCAGTTTAAGCGAACCACCTGCGGATTCCGCCTTTGTTCTTACGGCAGATCTCTCCGCTTCGGCCCTCGGACTTGCGGTTTCATCCGATGTTATACCCGCCTGAAGTGCCGAGACCCGGATATCTCTCGCAGGATGCCCGGTATGCCCCGTTTCGGTTTCATCGAAGATCCCCTGGCTGGAAGGCTTTGCCACGGTTTTCTCTCTCCGCTGCTGCCCGGTGGCACGCCACGGACGATGCGGTTCCTCTGTTTCACCCGGTTCGGAAACAGCAAAAGAAGAGGCTCCGTCGGTTCCGGTTGCAGCATAGCTTCTGCTTACGCCATACCGCTCTGCCGTTCCGCCGTAGCCGTACAGAGTACGTGCCGGTTTCCTCTTCCCGGACAGAAGCTCTTCCTCCTCTTCCTCCAGCTCACGGATGAAGTCCAGGTCCTCCTCTGGTGCAGAGGTCTCTCTCAATTCATCACTCATACAATTCTCTCCATTTTACTCAGTGCAGTGCCCGCATTCACGACATGCGTAACACTATCTCTATATATAGATACACTTTAACTCATACAGTTTACACTACATTTTGTGGCTTTGCAAGAACAACCGCAAGATTTTATGTAAATCTTAGCTACAATTGGGCATTATTGACAGACAATTTCAATTATGATACGTCTGACATGTGCGAAATTATGGAAACTAATATAGGGGCCTCCCTCACAGGGAAGCCCCTTATCTTTCGGAAATGCGGTGCCGGAGTTCATAATTCATCCGACGCCATTCCGGACGGATCATTCGTAGGTAAATTCGATCTTATGTTTCTCCGGTTCACTGATCACCTTGATATCCGTATCTGCCAGTCTGGTGTACAGATAGGGATCACCTTCTTCCCGATAGGTTTCGAAGGTTCCGATCACCTCGATCTCAGAGCCCTCCTCCGGAAAATCCTCTGCTGATGTATGTTCCTTCTCTCCCCACTGGAACTCCACACCCTGCTGGCAGCAGGCCAGTGCATCTTTGATGATAACGTAGGGATAATACAGGTTTGTTACGCTGGAGGTTGCAATGGTGAGTGTCCCTGCCGCCTTGAAGGTCTTTCCCACATAGGCTTCCGGATCGGCATAGATCATCTGATAAACCGTTGCGTAGACCATATCACTGTCCATGGCAGTAAGGTCGATATCTACAGATCGGTCCGCCTCGCCCTGATAGGATGCATGGATCTCATCCAGCATTTTTTTATCATCCTCTGCCGTACGCTCTGCCTTCTTCTCCGTCACTTCCTCCGTTGTCCCCTGCTCCGTGGCAGCCTGCGTGTCCGAAGTTTTCGGTTCTGAAGTTTGCGGTTCGGTGGTTTTGGGCTCCTCGGTCACCGGCTCCGGTACAGCTTCGGTTGCCGCAGCGGTCTTCTGCTCTTCCGCAGCGATCTGACCCTTGATCGCATTATCCACCGCATTGGTGGCATTCACATTTCTTCCACCCTCTGCGCCGCAGCCTGCCAAAAGCAGCATACTGCCCGTCAGCAGCAGCGCGAAGTATTTCTTTACCTGTCTTTTCAAGAAAGATTCCTCCTTCTTCGGCATAAGCCTTCGCTGATGGTCCAAAATCAACGGTTCTCTGCCTCGATCATCGGTATATTGTATCATTTCCGCGCGAAAAATCAATGGAAATCACAAAGAATCCATCGACCCTGCGCTCACATGGTCCGGAGCATTTCCACGGCCTTTCTTTGAACTGCCATGGTTCCCGCACGCTCCGCCACCAAAAGCAGGTTCGTCTTTGCCTGCTCTTTCTCGCCGCGGCACAGCTGGATCCATGCCATCTGAAATGTGCTGTCCATCCATTCGACGGGATGCTTTCCATTTGCAAGCTCACTCTGTACATAGGGTTCTGCCCTGGAAGGATCCGGTCCGGCCAGATCGATCCGGCCCTGCCAGTCTCTTCGGACACTCATAAATATCTTCTGCGTTGCCTCCGTCATACGAAGCTTCTTCTCCAGCTCGGTCAGCTCCTGAGAACACTGCCCGAACAGGTCCGGCCGGTTCTCGTCAATGTAGGACAACCCCTTAAGCCCGATCTGTGCAGCTAAAATGTGCTGAAGCAAGACCTTCTTCATGGCATCCAGCTTGCGTCGCATTTCCGGATAATCCCCCATATAGTAACAGGACATGGCCTGCTGCAGTAAATGGATGTTTTTCTCCTGACGGGCCATGGGTTCCTGCAGAAAAAGCTCGTAAACATCAAAGGACAGCACCGGATCACAGTCATGATACAGGATCCTGGTACGCTTCTCCGTCTCGTCCTTCCTTTTCCTGCGATCCAGCGGATTCAGGATCGCAAGCATGCAGACGATCCAGATCACCGTGGTAAACTGACTGCTGCTGCCGCCCTTCAGAAGAAAGATCATCAAAAGTCCCACCACGATCACATTCAGGAAAATCTGATTCAGAATGGTGATCTTCCGAAGCCTTCGCCTGGATTCCTCATAGAACCGCACCGCCGCCGCATTTTCCACCGCGCTTTTTCTTATCACAACGTATGCTTCCCGGTCATACAGCCATTTGAATCCGCCTGAAAAGGCAATCTCCACCAGCCAAATCTGCAAAAGATACAGTCCTGCGGACAGACAAAAGTACCCGATCCTTGCTGCCGTTGACAGCTCATCCAGCACCCGCCCCAGCAGGTAGTCATGGGTAACCTTCCGCACCAGAAGAAATGTGGGAACCACTGCAATAACGCAGCCCAGCAGGATCCAGGGATTCATTTGTTTCTTTTTTACCGTGATCATTTCCGGCATTGTTTTCCCTCCGGCCACTTCTCCTAACGTTCTGATACTCCGATTATAACCCATTCTCCATGAGGTCAACAAGCAGAAAAGCCTGGAATCACAAAAAAACCTCCCGACGGACTGTCGGAAGGCTTCGAGGTGCTGAACGGATTTGAACCGATGATCAGGGAGTTGCAGTCCCACGCCTTACCACTTGGCTACAGCACCGGAAAATATGTGATCCGGATGATAC
>CAMPAX010000150.1 GCA_946633495.1 uncultured Lachnospiraceae bacterium
GCAGCAGAAGGAGGAACTGTCCCGTCAGATCGTCATGGATATTGCTGCGGGGATGCTTAAGTATCCTGCAATTGAGATCGTATTCGCATACTGGATAGAACATGCGGAAGAACTGGATGTGGAATACTACTATGGTGATCAGACCAGGGCGAAGGAAACGTGGCTGGGGAAGCGGCACCCGAATCTTGTGATGAATGAAGCCGGCGAGGATGATTTCCTGGCACTGTCGGAAAATGATCAGAAGGTTTTTGCGGAGGTCATGTATACCTATGTCCTTCAGGATTACAGTCAGTTGAAGGAGCTCTACGATGTCGATTTTGTATTCGCCATGACATCAGATGACCAATATCAAAAGAATACATATATCCTGAGCGGAGCGCCATCGTGGGCTCCGAGAAGCAGGAACTATGGAGATGCATATCTTATCGGAACGACAGTTGACTGCACTCCGGAATTAGCGGCGGTCCTGATGGATGCGCAGATAAATGGAATCTGTATGCAGAAAACAAAGCGGCATCTGAACTGCTATTATGTATTCGGGGATACGCCGGCAGGGGCACTTTATCTTGGCGTTTCATTCGACCTTGAGAAGCATGTCGATGCGGTGAGACATACTGCAAATGAAGGCGTTTTCATTTTTTTACTGATGCAGATCGTGCTTTCGGGGATCTGCCTGGTTTTGCTTTTTATATTTACAATCCGTCCCATCCGCCGAATTCAAAGACGGGTTCGGGATTATAAGGATTCCAAGGACAGTGAACGGATCCTGCGGCATCTTGCGGGAATCCGTTCCGGAAATGAACTTGGCGAGTTGAAGGATGATATCTCCGAGTACGTGATGCAGATTGATGACTATATGCAGGAGATTCGGAGCATTACCTCGGAGCAGGAACGGATCCGAACGGAGCTTTCCGTGGCAACTAAGATTCAGTCGGATCGGCTTCCGAAGAACTTCCCGCCGTTTCCCGGGAGGCATGAATTCGATCTTTTTGCAACCATGACCCCGGCCAAAGAGGTGGGCGGCGATTTTTACGATTTCTTTCTGATCGATGAGGATCATCTGGCTATGGTGATCGCAGACGTGTCCGGGAAAGGAGTTCCCGCAGCGTTGTTTATGATCACGGCCATGACTTTAATCCGAAACCGCGCACATTTGGGAGGCGGACCGGGTGAGATCCTGGCGAGCGTGAATAATCGGATCTGTGAGGGAAATGAATCCGGTTTCTTCGTCACCGTCTGGTTGGCGATCATCGAAATCTCCACGGGGAAGGGCGTCTCCGTGAATGCGGGGCATGAGCATCCTGCAATCCTGCATCGTGTTGTTATATCAAACATAAAGGAGAACCGGTCCGGCACGCACGAATCCAAAGAGAACGAATCCAAAGAGAACGAATCCGACACGAACGAATCTGACACGAGCGAATCCAACGTGAACGAATCCAAAGAGAATGAATCCGGCATGGAGATTCCCGGCTCAGAGCGTCGCACATCCCCGAAGGAGACGGATACGTCCGGCTGCTTCGAGCTGGTTCGATATCATCATTCTCCGGCAGTTGCCACCATGGAGGATCTTAGATTCCGGGAGAGGGAATTCCGGCTGCAGCCCGGTGACAGACTGTTTGTTTATACCGACGGAGTCACAGAAGCAACGAACAGGGATAAGGAGCTCTTCGGAGAAAAGCGGCTTCTTACGGCGCTGAATCGGGAGCCCGGTGCGGAACTGAAGGTACTGTTGGAAAATGTTAAGAAGGATATCGATGCTTTCGTTGACGGCGCGGAGCAGTTTGATGATTATACCATGTTAGTGTTGGATTATTTCGGAAAGTAAATTCCATGGCCGCAGGATACGGTTTTGATCCGCAGGGGGCAAAATACCTTTTGACCCTATCATCATCATACGATATGGAACAACTTCGCCGACAGGAGCATTTATGGAGGAAGGAAAAAGAAAAAGAAGATTCATTCCCCGAATCCCCCGGGTCAGTCTCATCGTTCAGATAGCGGTATTCTTTCTGTGCGGTCTTCTGATCACCGGGTCTGTTTCCTATGCCATTTTGAATCGCCAATACAGGGAAACTGTCCGGGAACAAAAAGAAAAGGTAGCCGTAAATGTTCTTCTGGATATCTACAATGGTATCGTAAAATATAAGGCGTATGACTGGCTGATTGATTATTGGCGGAGAAAGAAGGGAACTCTCAGTGTTGAATATGTCCCACCTTATTACGGATCGGACAGATCCACAGCAAAGAAGG
Source organism: uncultured Lachnospiraceae bacterium (assembly GCA_946633495.1). Classification (GTDB taxonomy): domain Bacteria; phylum Bacillota; class Clostridia; order Lachnospirales; family Lachnospiraceae; genus Eubacterium_Q. Next base: position 2,254 of record CAMPAX010000150.1, read on the forward strand.
CAGCCTGGATCAAACAGAAGTATCCGGAGCAGACATTGGAGGGGATATCGGAGAGTATGCTCGAGAATGTTTTCGACGAACAGGATCAGCAGCTGTATGCGGAGGTTCTTTATAATTATTTCAGCACGGATTTTGATGATGCGCTGGAGATCTATGAGATGGAAAATGTGAGTCTGATCGTTGTGGATCCGGATTGTAAGGAGGCGTTTTATCTTTTTGGCGGTTGTTCGAGGGGAGAGTATTTGCATCGGGAAGATAACGACGGCCGCCGGATTCATTTGGGAGACCCGGTGGACCTTACGGAAGAGATGGGGGAGGACATCCGGGCTGCCCTGGATTCGGAGAATGAGTCGGTGTACATGTCCACAAAGGGTGGATACGTATCCTTCTATATTCCGTTCCTGCATTTTAATGATGGCAGTATTGCCATGCTGTGTGAATCCTTTGATCTGGATACCTATCTTGCCAAAGTGAAAACCGATACCCGGAATGGCCTCATCTCGATTCTCCTGTTTCAGATGCTTCTGACCGGAATCTGCCTGATCCTGCTTGTCTTCTTTGTGATCCGCCCTATCCGGAAAACGCGAAATGCGTTGCGGCGGTATACAGATGATAAGGATTGTGAGTCGGTTCTTGCGCAGCTCCGGCGGATCCGTTCGAGAAATGAGATTGGGGAACTGAAGGATGATCTGTCGGACATGATATATGAGATGGATCAGTACATGAAGGAAATCCGCGTGAAGACCGCAGAGAAGGAACGGATCGGTACGGAGCTTGCTGTAGCGAAGAAGATCCAGGCGGATATGCTGCCAAAGGATTTTCCGGCGTTTCCCGATAGAGAAGATTTTGATGTCTATGCTTCCATGACCCCTGCAAAGGAGATGGCGGGAGATTTTTATGATTTCTTCCTGGTGGACGAGGATCATCTTATGCTGGTGATCGGAGATGTCTCGGGCAAGGGCGTTCCGGCAGCGTTGTTCATGGTGATCGCCCGGACTCTGCTGCGTAACCGCTCCATGCTGGGCGGCTCTCCTTCGGAGATTCTGGAGGATGTGAACCGTCAGCTTTGTGACGGAAATGATTCCGGGTTCTTTGTCACGGTCTGGCTGGCCATTGTGGATCTTGCCACCGGAAAAGGGATCGCTGCAAATGCGGGACATGAGCATCCGGCGCTGCGACGGACAGGTGAGGCATTTGAACTGGTGAAATACCGCCATTCTCCGGCAGTGGGAACCATGGATGAGATTCCATTCCGGGAACATGAATTTCAGTTATATCCCGGTGACCGCATTTACGTATACACGGATGGGGTCACCGAGGCGACTGACAGCAGGAAGGAGCTTTTTGGAGAGACGCATCTTCTGGAGGCGCTTAACCGTGAGGCAGACGGGACATTGCAGGAGCTTCTGCAAAATGTGAAGGCCGGGATCGATTCCTTTGTGGGAAAGGCGGAGCAGTTCGACGATATCACCATGCTGGCCTTTGATTATAAGGGAAAGCAGCTCTGAACAGAATTGATGATATTATTGTGCACGAATATGATGGAAAGGTTATCGTTGATGTTATTGAAAAATAAAGAAGCTTATCATAAAATGCGTAAACTGAAGGATCGGATCTGCTCTCTGGTTCTTCCGGTGTCTTTGACACTTGCTTCCATTATGGCGTCAGTCCAGGTGGCAGTTCGGCCATCCTATGCGGCTGCTGTGGATACAGAAAGCTTGTGCCGTTCACATACGGAGGAAACGCTTCTTACATTGGATTATCTTAGAGAGAAAAGGGCCGGTTCTTCCGATCTATCTGCCTCCGGCAAAAAATACATGCCCTCTGCTGTATCCCGGACGGAATGCGTGACGATCCCGCTTCTTGTGTTGGTAGTGGGGTTTAACGGCGCGTCGGAGCATTTTCCGGAGGGTGCTGCTTACAACCCTGAATATAACTGGGGAGATACGGTTTTCGTTTCGGAGGACTCCCTCACCCGGTATTATCTGGAAATGTCCGGCGGACAGTTTACTTTTTCACCGGTGCAGGAACAAAGCGCCTACGGGGAGAAGGGAAATACCAATCTGTATGACAGGGAAAATGACGGTGTGGTACATGTGAACGTGGATCATGCTCATGGACCCTGGGCGGATGATACCGCGGCTGCGAACCGTTCGCTGGCGGATGCCTTTGCGGATGCGGTTACCGCTGCCGGAGAATCGGTGGATTTTGCGGCCTATGACACGGATGGAAATGGTGAGATCACCACGGATGAGCTGGCACTCTGTATCATCGCAGCCGGGTACGAAGGGAGCTTCAGCGGCACGGTGGCGGCCGGAGATGACCGGTATCTTTGGGCACATGCTTTTTCCTTCCGGGGGGAATCGCGTTCCTACGGTTGGACAGGGGATCTGCCGCAGCCGGATGGATTGACGGTGAATTCCTTCATCTGCATGGGAGAGACATTGCTGTCAGGTGTTGTGGAACGTCAGGGAATCCTGGGGGTACTTGCCCATGAGCTTGGGCATTACATCGGTCTTGCCGACCTGTATGAGACAGTGACGGGGGCAATGGAGAAGGAATGGAGTGAGTACACTGTGGGATACCTCAGTTTGATGGACCAGGGCGGTTGGGGCAGAACCCCGGAGGGAGATTACAGGCTTTTCTCCATAGATGTGTGGTCAAGGATCCTGCTTGGCTGGATCGACCCGGTAGAAGTGACGGAGCCCGGGACCTATGATATTTCCGATGCGGACAGTGCGTGGGCGGCGCCGACATCCGGCGCCTTGGATGCGGACAGTATAGGGGCAGGATCGTCATCCTCCGGCAAGACCGTCCTTCGGGTTCCTTCGGGAAATGCGAAGGAGTATTATCTCATCGAGAATCATTCTCTTACGGGAAGAGACGCCGGGATGAAGAAGATGTTCGGATATGTGGGAAATAAGGATGCTTCCGATGATTTCGACATCGACAGCGGGATCGTGATCTGGCATATCGACGAAGGAATCATAGAGAAATATCGGGCTTTGAATCGGATAAATCACGGAGGCCATCGCCCGGGTGTCATGGAATTCTTCCCGGAGCAGGAGGAGTGCGGTACATGGACAACCCACTGTCAGGAAGACGGCGGATATGTGGACCGGCGGCCGTTCCTTACGCCGGAGGTGCTGAGCGGTGCGTTCCCGGATCTGGCAGATGGATTTCTGCTGCCGCGGTACGATCCGGAGGAACCGGACGTAAAAAAAAGCAGACTGGATTCCTGCACATGGATCCGTATTACGGAGCCGGAAGACAGATCAAAGATAAATGAAGGGGAAAGCGTCCTTCGGGTAGAGATCGATCCGGTCCATCATGTGCCACAGGAAAATGCCGTTCGTGAGAGGTATACTCTTCCGACTGTGCAGGCGGAAGGCGGATATGATGAGGTGTATTACTGTACCCGTTGCGGAGCAGAGGTCAGTCGTATCCATAAAGTGATCCCGAAGCTTCCTACAGGCTGGGTGCAGCAGGATGGAAAATGGTATTATTATGACAGGATCGGAGATCTTACCACCGGCTGGCTTACCCTTGGCAGCAAGACCTATTTTCTGGATGAAAATGGGATCATGCAGACAGGATGGAAGAAGATCGGAGGCATCTGGTATTTCTTTAAGCCATCCGGAGCGATGCAGACAGGATGGAAGAAGATCGGAGGCATCTGGTATTTCTTTAAGCCATCCG
>CAMPAX010000151.1 GCA_946633495.1 uncultured Lachnospiraceae bacterium
ATTTTATTCCATTTCCATCAGATAAAGACGGGAAGAAAAATCCGGCGCATGACGGACCTCTCCGGAGTATCCTGTGCCGGAGAAGGCCTGAGCCACATGAACGCCGGCTCTGATCAGGGCGTCACCGTAAAGTTTAAGATCCTCCTTCTCTCCGTCCATCCGGATCTTTTTCGCCAGCACGTTATGCAGCATACTGTCCGGTTTCACATGGATGGGTGCCACAGTATTCACCAGACTTCCGAATTCCTTGATATTATATTTCATCTCTATATTTTTGAAATGATACTTCCCGTCAGGCCGAAGCCCCCTGGCATGATAGATCTCGGTCTGCAGATTCGGCCGGACCAGCAGCATAAGAAGAAGTCCCGCTGCCCGTTTCTTATCCGGAGAGACCACCGTCCACTCGGTAACATTTCCGGCGGAAGGAGAAAGAACGCTGAATGTCCCGACACCGGACGTACTTCCCACACCCAGTCCTCCCAGGCCGTCCCCGGCTCCGATGGCTCTGCCGCGATAGAAATCCCCGAAGAAGAAAGTCTTCCGCCACTCCTTGTACAGCCTGATCTGCCGGGCGATCTCTTCCCGTTCCTCCTTCTTCATATCCGAAAGATTGCACTCATATCCCAGTACGCCGAACGCCGCCACATTGAACCGTGTCCAAAGAGGCGTTCGTCTTAACGTCTGATGATTCGGCACATCCGAGACATGTGCCGTCACGGTGCTCATGGGATACCCGTAGCTGTAACCTGTCTGGATCTCCGTCCGCGCCACGGCATCGCTGTCATCGCTGGCCCAGATCTGCGGGAAGAAAGAAAGGATCCCCAGATCAAAGCGGTTTCCTCCGGAAGCGCATCCCTCAAAAAGGATCTTCGGGAACCGTTCCGTGAGGATCTTCATGATCCTGTACAGCCCCAGAATATAACGATGCGCCACCTCTCCCTGCCGCTCCGGCGGAAGAGACGCGGAATAAATATCCGTCATGCTCCGGTTCATATCCCATTTCACGTAAGAAACCCCTGCGGTTCCGAAAATGCCGCTCATCTTCCGAATCACATAATCCTGCACATCGGTTCTTGTCAGATCCAGAAACCGCTGGTTCCGTCCCTCGGAGTGAAAATGATCCGGGATCTGCAGCGCCCAGTCCGGGTGTTTTCGGTAAAGCTCACTGTTTACACTGACCATTTCCGGCTCCACCCAGAGGCCGAATCTCATGCCCATGGCTTCGATCTTTGCCGCCAGTTCCTCGATCCCGCCCGGCAGCTTCTTCCGATTCACATACCAGTCTCCCAGGGCCTTCGTATCATCCGTCCGGTCTCCGAACCAGCCGTCATCCATGACGAAAAGCTCGATCCCCACTTCCTTTCCGGCCTTTGCCAGCTTCAGAAGCTTTCCCTCATCGATCTTGAAATACGACGCCTCCCAGCTGTTCAAAAGCACGGGGCGGGGTCTTTTCTTCCAATATCCGCGGACGATGTGCTCCCGTACAAACGCATGCATTTTATGGCTCATGTCATTGAAGCCCTGATCCGAATACGTCATCACCGCTTCCGGCGAAGCGAAGCTTTCCTCCGGCTCCAGCCGCCAGGAGAAGCCTTCCGGATTGATCCCCGAGACAAGGCGCAGCTTTCCGAAAGGACTTACCTCCGCCGCCTCGTAATGATTTCCGCTGTAGATCAGATTGAAAGCGTACACCTCCCCCGCATCCTCCGTCGTATGCGGTTTTGACAGCATGACAAACGGATTTGCACGATTCGAGGATACTCCGGAGGCTGTGGCATTCACCAGCTTTCCGGCCCCCAAAGCCCGATCTGTCCGGTGCATTTCTCTGGCCCATGCCCCGTTAAATGTAGACATTACATAAGGCTCCGCGTCGAAATCCAGGGAAAGGCTCATCAGCCGTTCCACCGTCACCGGAGCCTTGCCGTGATTGGTAAGGACCGCTGAACGCGTGATCACGTCGCAGTCCTTATAAACCGTATAATACAGAGTCAGTTCCATGTCATAGGAGTGATCCGTCATCGTGACAAAAAGCGTCTCACCCTTTCCGGATTCATCATAGGAAGAGGGAAGGCCGGCTTCCGCCCGGCCTCCCCGTACAAGTTCCGCCCTCGAATAGACAAAATCCGAAGTCCGCCCGCCGTCCCCATGGCGAAGCGCCACCGCCGGCTCCCTCAGATCTCCCTTTCCGGGCCAGCTGTATTCCAGACGCATATCCTCCAATGTGTACCGCTTCTCCTCCTCATCATAAAGGCAGGTGGTTCCCGGAGGAAATGCATGCCGTTCCGCAAGACCCATGCATTCCGGATCCGCCGTATCTTCAATGGTGATCCGCGCCCCGTAGTAAAGGTGCTCCAGCTGTCCGGTGGGAAGCACCCGGAAGGCATAGGTGGTATTTTCTGTATCAAGGATAAATAAGCTGTTCTTTATCTTTCTGATCATATCCCCTCCTACATATTCGCTTCCTTCCTTTTTGCGATCTCCTGTGTAAGCTCTGTCAGTTTTTCATCCGTCAGAATGTATTTTGCCTTGAAGATCACCAGTGCGATGATGAGTACGACGATGGGGGTCAGTGTCATAACCAGCCGAAGTCCTGCCACGGCACCCGTGCCGATGGTTTCCGTTGTATGGCTCTCATAATCTGCGATCTTTTCCAGGAAAGTCTTACAGCTAAGCTCCGTAGTGCTGCTCTCCTGAATGTTGAATACGGTAAGACAGATGGATGCGACCATGGCCGCGATACCGGAGGCCAGCTTCACCACAAAGGTCTGCATGGAGAAGATCACGGATTCGTCTCTCCGGTTGTTCTTATATTCGCCGTAATCCACCGTATTTGCAAGGAATATCGTAACGATAACATTCAGAATACCTACCGCTGCCATGATGAAAAATCCCGGTACGAAGAACAGGAACACACTTTTGGTCCCCGAAAGTGCCATGGCAAGCAGGATCAGATATCCGCCGATGGCCGAGAATACACAGATGTAGAAAACCTTCAGCGTACTGAAGAGCTTCCGAAGCAGCGGGAAGAGGGCCATCATGGCTATGATCTGCATGCCGCCCGCGAAGGTGTTGAACAGCGTGTAATTGCCCTGCCAGTTGGAACCCGCCAGATCGTATTTGAAGAAATAGATCAGCAGGTTGGAGGTGATATAGGTCGCGGTATTGACCAGAACGATGGTAATAACGATGGTCATGGCCTGATCGTTATGCACCAGCGCATTGAACATCTGTCCCACGGACGCGGTCTGCATATCCACAGAGGATTTCTCCTTGATGCACACGCAGGTAACGATGATGAAGATCACGAACAGAACGCCGATCACGATGGAGAAATACTTGAAGCCCACCCGCTCCACTTCCAGAGTCGAACTGAAGGTCACTTCTGTATGAAAGTCGCCGGTCTCGGAGAGCTTTTTGTAATTCTCTGCATTTACAAAGATCGCAAAGACAGCCTCCGCGGAATCCCTGGAATCCATCACCAGTTCTGCGGATGCATCCTCCAGCTCTGTCCCGTTTACCGAGATCTTAACATTCGCATTGTCCGGATTCACATGGATCACTTTTTCAAAGACCTTATCGCTGCCGCTGATCTCTGCGGACATCACCAGCCCGCTGCCGAGATCCGCTGTCAGATTCTTTACATTTCCCGTGGGATTCTTGTCGCCGTCCACTTCGATCAGGAAAGCGCTGACATTTTTATCCGAATTGGAAATGGTCATGACGGTATTGTCGGTACTGCTGCCCACCATAGCGGATCCGAGAGCGGATACAGCCATAACGGTGATAATGGTAACGAGTGCCGAACCGACACCTGCGCAGGACCGGGCCAGCGCCGACAGCCCCTCCCGCTCCCTGCCGCTCCTGGTAAAGGCCGGGATCATGGACCAATAGGGAATGTCCATCATGGTATAGGTGACACCCCACAAAATATAGGTAACTGCCGCATAGGCAATCATGCCTCCGCCGTCCAGTGAGGGCGGTGCAGAGAACATCATGATCAGGATCGCCGCATTCGTGATGGTTCCGATCAGCAGCCAGGGACGGAACTTGCCCCACCTGGTCTTTGTTTTTGCTACAATGACGCCCATGATCGGATCGTTAAATGCATCAAAGATCCGGGCAACCAAAAGGATCACACCCATTGCTACCGCCGATACTCCCAGAACATCCTGGAAATAATACAGAACATAGCTGGCGGACAGCATATAAACCATATCTTTGCCCACGGCTCCCAGACCGTAAGCAGCCTTCTCTCTTAAAGTAAGATTCATACGCTTCTCCTCTCCATGGCGATCTTCACCGCCTCGTAAGCCCCGTTATAGATCCCCATTTTCTTATTCTCTACGATACATTCGCACATGCCCCGGAGCAAGCTGTCATCCTGAATAAAGAGCTCGATCCCCTGCAGCACATGCGGGATATCCCGAAGCTCCAGCGTACCGTCTCCGATCTCAGCGGAATGGATCGCACCCCATTGTTCATGTCCTCCCACTCTTTGAATAAAGAGCTTCGGTACCGGATAGAAGGAAAGCTCGCTGGGCTTTGTCACCAGTACATCCGCGCTCCGCATGAGAAGGTTTGTGGCATAAACCGCTTCGAAGATATTCTCATGCGCGAAGGCATGTACGCCCACGACCCTGTCCGTCAGTGCCTTCTTTGCGAATTCTCTGGTTGCGGTCCAGTCATTGAAATGCGTCCGGCTGACCTTCTCCAGTCCCTTCACCTCCGAAAGCAGCATATCCCAGACCTTGGCATAATCGCCCACATTTACATAGAGAGCAACCTCTTTCCTCCGGATCCCTGGCATCAGTGCCCGGATGATGCTTTTGAAGATCTCGCCCTGAGCGCCGGCCCCGCCGATAGTCAGCAGGAAACGCATAGGCTGTCCGTTCTTCTTTCTTTCCAGTCTTGCGGCACAATCCGCCTCGATATTCTCCACCAGCTCATGATCCACATAATGACCGGTATAGACCAGCGAATCTTCCGGCATGGCCTTTAAGACCTTCTCCTTCTGCATTCCGTTCAGCATCCGGTAACCCTGATAGGCATAATGGGTCTGCACCGTATGGATACTTCCCTCCGCCAGGTGCAGTGCCATGGGCCAGTTGTCCGGGATCGCATTTACCACATATTTCATTCCTGCATGCAGCGCCGCCTGTGCCGGCCATACATGGGTCGCCACCAGCGGAAGCTCCTTCGGAACATTCTTAAAGACCGGAGCCATGAGCTCTGCATTTGCCTGATCCGATGCATTATAGGAAAGCTGGCGGAAACCTTCATAATTCATGGGTTCCCATACGATCTTGTTGAACAGCCGGCTCTTCTGTGAGATCCGGGAGCCCATGGAATAAAGATCGTTCTGGGCGGAGATCACCTTTGTGCAGGTGGTCTCCGGATAGGAATTCAGATCCATCCAGTACGGGGTGTAACCCATGGAATGAGCGGCGGAAGCGATCGCCATGGAGATCCGGTAATGCCCAAATCCCATGCGGATATTTCCTACGATAATGCCCTTCTCCAGATCAAAACCGCCGTTTTCCGTCGCTGCACCGTTCTCTGCTTTGCTTTCCGGTTCTTTCGTTATTTCTTCCGTCTCAGCTGCTTTTTCCGTATCCTGCTTCTCATCCCGGAGTTCTTCCGCCTTCGGAGCTTCCACCCGAAGGTTCTTCACTCCCAGAAGCTCCCCGATGTAAGGATTCTCCTCTATAAACGCCTGATAATCGACTTCACTGTCATCTTCATATTTTCTGATATAGCTCTCTTTTGAGCGGACCGCTTTACGAACCACACTGCGGGACATTTTATTTCCGAAAATCTCTTCTGAACGCTTTGACATACGTGTCTGTCCTCCTTGCCTTTTGATTTACTGAATCTGATCTTTTTCCGTTTATGCAGCTCGAACGGTTTCTTAACACAGCTGATACCGTG
>CAMPAX010000152.1 GCA_946633495.1 uncultured Lachnospiraceae bacterium
AAACTGATTTCGAGTCAGCCCCGTTATGACCACTTCGATACGTCTCCATATTATGCCGCCCGAACATTGCTCCTGCCATGGTCCGTTCCCGGATCCTCTGCCAGGCAATCTCCCGACGTTGCATAAGTTTATCAGATTTTAGTTCATACTTCAAGAGATTTCTTTTGATTTTAACGCGGGACTTCTTCTCTCAGCCCCGCCTTCCCAGCTTCCAGTCGTCAGCCGGGTGTTCCGTCAGGAAATCTCCCAGGACCTTAAATGCACGATCCGACAGTTCTCCGGTCTTCTCCGCTTTCACGATCTTTGCGGGAATGGTTCCGAGGATATCCAGATGAATATGAATCGGCCGGAAGGTAAAAGCTCTTCGGAAGATATGGTCGGAATTCCGGATCGTGGAAAGCACGATCTGACAGCCTGCATCCTTTGCGATCTTAAAAGCACCGTTCCGGAACGGAAGCAGCGGATCATGGGTCTTATTCTCCCAGCCCTCCGGATAGATGCCGTAATTTGCGTACCCGCTTTTGATATTCTCTGCCGCTTTTTTTATGGATCGGATGGCGTTCTTCGGATTCTCCCGGTCCAGAGGCAGGCATCCTACCGCGGCGATATAACGACCCACAAAGGGGATCTTCAGGTTCTCCTGCTTGGAGACATAGGCCACATCATAATCCTTCAGCCAGATCAGACCGACCAGCGGATCGAAAATGCTCCTGTGATTGCTGACCATAAGGAAAGGCTCCTTCACCGGCATTTTCTCCAGGCCATGCAGATGAACCCTGATATGAAGCGTCATCATAAACATCCGGACGGTCTCGAATCCCATAAAACGATAGAAGGTATGGATCGTCTTCGGGAGATCATCCATCCGTATGAAGAAGCTGACAACAGCAAATACCAGAACATGTATGACGAACAGGCAAAGATATATGAAAACCGCAAACAGCAGGAACAGCACGATACCCGTAAAGACATTTGTCACATCCGACCGATATACGAACCATCCGCTGCCCAGAAGACTGATCCCAAGATAAATGTAGAAAAACATACGACTCTTTCCTTTTCAATAATCATGATCACACACCGGATGCGATCCTCTGCAGGAACCTGCCTGCCCTTGCTATTGTATCGTACTCCCCGGGATATCACAAGAAGAAAGCCCGATTTTCCTGCCATTTTCATGTCGTTCCATGTCAAATGTAGAATCTACCCCGCTCATACATATGAAGGCTTATAGTATGTACAGTAACGCGGCGGCCTTCCACCATCCCCCCGATGCAATCATCCCGACACGCCGCAAACCCGGAGAGGGGGCAATACGAAAAAGGAGGTTCCTTTATGCCAACCACAAAAGCAAAAACAAAAAAAAGACCCGTGAACTTCTACGAAGAGAACTACATCCCCTACCGCAATTCCTCCTCTGACAACCGGATCCTGAAAAATCCTGCAGAGATCTACCGGTTCCTCCTGGATCGGGTTTATCATCAGGACACCTACTGCAAAGATGCAGCCATGATCCTCTGGAACCACTGCAGAGGGATCACTTCCCGTAATTATGTCTGCGGCCCCGCCGGATCCGGTAAAACCTTCGTCTGGCAGAACCTGCAGGAGATCTTTCCCCGGATCATCATCGTAGATGCATCAAACATCACCTCCGATGGCTGGAAAGGGGACAACAAGGTCACCTCCTTCCTGAATCAGGTTGACCCTGCCGATCCGGACGTCATCGTGGTCTTTGACGAATTTGATAAAATGGTCACCCCGCGCTTCACTTCCCATGGCGATAACCCCTCCTCGGCAGTCCAGTCCGAATTCCTGAAGCTGATCGAGGGCAAGCTGATCGAAGTAAAAAAGGCCGGCAGCGATCCGGTGCTTATAGACACCTCGAAAATGAGTTTCGTGCTTTGCGGTTCCTTCGCAGCCAGGGCAGAAGAGATTGCCAGGTCGAAGTCGAACACCGGCCTCGGCTTCATGAGCGAATTCGAAACACACAAAGCATTTGAGGAAGAGCTTACGCTGGATGACCTGATCAAATTCGGACTGATCCCCGAAATGGCTTCCCGGGCGACCCGACTCATCAACATCCATCCGCTGACCGAGGACGATTTCCTTTACCTCATCACGGAGCATCCCTACTCCCCGGTAAAGAAACTCGAGAAGCTGTACCGGATCAGGATCAACCTGTCCGAAGATTACAGCCATCAGCTCGCAGAGAATGCGTTCCGCTCCGGCCTCGGCGTCCGCGCTGTCACCTCGGAGCTGCAGCGCGCCATCGATACCGAGATCTTTCTGGGATTTCAGGAGGATCCCAAAACTCCGAAGAAGGAGATCACCCTCGGGTGATCTCCCACACCGGGAAAAACTTACATTTTCCTGTCCCATAAGACACCAAAACAGACCATATGAAAGGAGAAACTGCCATGAAATTCGATTTTGAATACGATGATGACATCACTCTCAAGTCCCTCGTACTGCTGCCCGACAAAGAGGAAGATGCGGACGAACTCTATGTCCTGTCGCGTCAGCTTCCGGTAACCAATCCGGCCATCGTTTTCACGGAAAAAGCGAAACGGGGAGATTTTAACGCGATCTCCGACAGCGATTACCAAAAGATACTGGACCGGACAAAACTCATAAGCACACACATTTTCAACAGCCAGCCTTCGATCAACATCTTTCGGCTTGCGGTTTCCCTGATGGAGGTCCTTCTGGATCCGGAAATGGTCGAGCTGAAAGATAAGGCCATGGTACTTCTTTCCAGGCCGCCCAAAACTTGACATTGATTTCCCGGTTACTTACAATTGAGTTATCTGTTTTCGCAGCACACCGCGCATGTAGATACATTTCTTTCAAAGGAGTTTCACTCATGAACAGAACAAAAAACGGCAAAGCCGCTCTCCCCTCGCAGGAACAGATCCTCAGGGAACGTTATCGCATGCTTCAGATGCATGATATCATCAGCCGCCTTTCCGCCGCCTGCTTCGGAAGAGATCAGCAGGTCCGGCCCTTCATCCTCACCGAGAAAGGGAAGTTTTCCGAGAGCAAAACCAGAAAACTTGTGAAGGAGCTGTTCGAACGGATGGAGGAAAGCAACGAAATCCTTCGGGGTCCTTCCTTTACCGAAGATCAGTGCTCCCTGATCAAAAGCATGCTTCTGCTCTCCGTCCTGATCCCGGGTACATTTCATGAAATCCCATACAGCATGGAGGATTGTCCCGAAAGCTTCTCCTGGAATCTCACCTTCGAGGATATTTTTGCCTTTCTGAAGAACACCTATCCTCCCTCCTCCGAAGCCCATTACATTCAGAACTACGAATTCAGATCCACCGGCTTTGGGATCCCGGATCACGCGTTCTTCTACATGCATTATTATGCAAATGATCTCCTCTGTTTTGATTTTCATCCGGATCATGCCAAAACCAGGGCAAAGGAGGAACCGGAATCCATGCCGCTTCCTGAAACCGCGGGGGATGCGCAGAACTCCTTAGTCTTTACTCATGACTCGGAATATCTGACAGAGGAAGACCAAAGCTTTTGGGAGTTCTCAGAAGCAGATGAAGACTACGCAGCCTGGGAAAAAGAACAGGAGAAGATTGCGATGGAGGCACAAAATGATCCGATGTTGAATGCTCTCCTGGAGCAGCAGGCACAGGAAATGTTCGCCGCCCAGGAAGCGTTTAGTGCGATATTTCCTATGCGGAAAGAATTTGAGGACGCCTGCCGTACTTACCGGAAGCTGGTGTTCTGCTGCTATCCCATGAATTTCATTCCCCTCACCGAAATGGCCATCAACCTCTTTCTGACTCGAAAAGGCATCTCCTCTCTTGTCGATCAGCAGGAATTCTGGCGTGCCCATACCGAATGTGCCGTGGCGGTACGCCGCGTCCGCAAAAATCGTCCCTGGGATCCGGAGGGCTGATCTATGTACAGACTGAACGCAATCGATGATATCTACCGAAAACTGTATCTGGAATACTGGAATTCCTTAGGGTATTCCGCGGATCCGGCGGACAGCAGAAAGACCGAGAAGAAGGAAACCGACATGGGGAATTTTGACCGGTTCTATCGACGCCTTTATCTAAGGACCCTCATGGAAAAGGGTATCTCGAATCCGACGGTAGACCCGAAGGAATATCAGGAATTTCTTCGCGGTCTGCCTTCCGATGAGAGCCGGCTTTCCTCCGTCAGGGATCCGGAGCAAACCGTCATATATCGATTTTTCTTCCGGAAATATCTGAAACCCCACGGTGTCTCTGAAAAGAATGATGAAGGGGTGCGGCCGCCAAAATCGTCTCCTTATATCCTGAGTTTTCATAGCCCCATAAAATACCGGGGCAAGAACAAAAAAGAAAAAGGATATACGGAGCCTGCGGAGAAGGCCGGGAAGGCGCTGCAAATGCTGTATCAGGACTGGGAAAAAGAGCCGTCTTTTGGCTCCTCTTCCAACGCCTCTCAATATGCCGCAGCCGGAATACAAAAACCGGATAAAATGCTGATGTTGATGGCAGCATTCAATCGATATTTCGAGCACCGATATGAAAAAAAGGACGGATCAGAGAAAGAGGCCGTCCTGTTCTTCCGTTTTCTGCTTGAATATCTTCTGGAACATCCCTCCGGATATCTGACGGGACACTGCGGAGAAAAAGAAAACAGCAGATTCGTGAAGATCGCATTTCTTTCACCGCTTCTATCCTCGGAAGATACTTCCGCCAAAAATCCAAAGGAAACCGACAGCGCGGAAAACCTGAACAAAAGGTTTCTTCTGCTAAGGAACCGCCTCCTTGATAAAACCACCGTCTCCGAAGCTTCCGCCAAACTGTATCGGATCCCGGCGGAAGAACTGAGAAGGCTGACGGACGACATCCTATCCGCCTCCCTGAATGAAAAAGTGAAAACATTTTTTAAAGACATGGGGTTCACCCATCCGGAGGTGGTACGGCTAAAGAAAGAAGAAAATGAAGACAAGATTCCCCAAAAGCGGAAGGCAGATCATACGCTGGAGCTTTTGAGATTCTACGCAGACCGGGAAGCCGCGGAATCATCCTCCATCGGCGCCGGCGGTCGGGACCGGCTCCCCTCCGACGCAAATAAGCCGTATTTCTCCGAACAGGAATGCGACGTACTCCTCAGTATCATGAATTCCGCCGGGAAAAGAAGCGGGAACTTCGGTGCATTCGTTCCACTGATGGCCGACCTGTCCGGCACCATGCTTTGCATCATGGGATGGGATCTTTTTATCTCCATGTCCGATCCCAAAGATATCACATCCCGAACCATCAGCAAATGGAAGAAGGAACCTTATTCCTACGGAGTGATCGGGCCGGAATTCGGAACCGATCACGGAAGCAACCGGTTTACGGATCTTCTGTCGGACCGGCAGCAAAAAAGGGAGCATCAGTGCATATCCTACAGCTATCTGTCCGGAGCCAATGTCAAATATCAGGATTTTTCCGACGCCCTGGCCGCCTATCGGGAACTGGTGAATGCGGCGGAACCGGAGATCCGGTTCGGGTTCACCATTCAACAAAATGAAGGACAGCTGCTTAGGAAAGGGAATCTGTCCCGGGACCAGATCCCAGCCCCCTTTCTCCCCTTTTTCGGCTTTTCTTCCTCCAGAGAGGAGGAGTATCTTTCCGAATACGAGAAAAACCGGCAGCAGCTGATGGACGGCGAGGAAAACTACCTGGCCCGAAACAGCCAAAGAAGCCCGGGCAGGTAACCTGCCTCGAAGCAGCGGTGGAGCCAAAGCAGATGACCCGGTTCGGGAATTCATGTAAAAAACAGTAGATTTTTCAAAATGATATGATATAATATGTCTTGCGTGCGAATATGGTGTAATGGTAACACGTCTGCTTCCCAAGCAGGAAATGCGGGTTCGATTCCCGTTATTCGCTT
>CAMPAX010000153.1 GCA_946633495.1 uncultured Lachnospiraceae bacterium
CAGTTCAGCGCTTCCGCACCGATAACGATCCCGGTCAGTTCAGCGCTTCCGCACCGGCCACGATCTCGGTCAGCTCCTGCGTGATGGTATTCTGGCGCTCCCGGTTATACTGCAGCTCCAGGGAACTGATCATATCCTGTGCATTTTCGGTCGCAGAATCCATCGCCTGCATACGCGCTGCATTTTCGCTGGCGATAGCCTCTAAGAAGGCACCGTAAATAATATTCGTGATGTACTTCGGAATGATCTCATCCAGGATCTTTACCTCCGGATGATAATGGTCCATGACTGATCCGAAGAGCACCATATCACGCTCGATCCCGCTGTTGGACATTCCGTAATTCATCTGCAGGTTCTTGTCTTCCTCGGATTCATCCAGCTGTTCCTGTTCAAAATCTTCTTTGGACAGGGGGAGCAGCTTCCGGAGCGTGGGAACATGCGTTACCGTATTCCGAAAATCCGTGTAAGCCACATAGATCTCATCTATCTCACCCGCATCGAACCTTGACATCAGGTCCTTGGTCAGAGCGATGCAGTCGTTGTAAAGCGGTGCATTAATAATATCCGATTCATCCCGATCGATGCGGTAACCGCGGCGCCTTAAGCCCTCGATCCCTTTTCGTCCCAGCCCGTAGATCACGGTCGTTTCCTTATCAAAGCCATAGGAGTCCACCAGCTTCACGATATTTGAGTTATAGCCGCCGGCCAGTCCACGGTTGGAGGACATCACCAGCAGCGCTTTTCTGCCCTGACTGCCGTCCTTTAAAAACCGGTTATCCAGATCCAGGGTTTTCGCCATAATGGAGCAGATGGTTTTGTAAAGCGCCTCAAAATAGGGCGAGTTGGCTTCAACGCCGGCTCGCGCCTTCTGGAGCTTTACGGTCGAAACCAGCTTCATCGCCTTGGTGATCTGCTGAGTTGACTGTACGCTCTCTTTTCTTCTCTTGATACTTCGCATGGAAGCCATGAGACGTTCCTCCCGGAAATGTTACTGTTTTTCTTTCTTCTTTGTCTCTTCGATGGCCTTGATCAGCAATTGTTCCACGTCATCCGCGATAACCTTCTCCTCCCGGATACGGGTGAAGATGTCCGGTTCATTTGTGGAAATGTATTCGAACAGATCCGCCTCGAAGGCTGCGATACGCTCTACCGGAATATCCAGCAGATAATGCTTTACGGCCGCATAAATAATGACGGTCTGCTTCTCTACCGGCAGCGGCTTAAACTGCGGCTGAACCAGGATCTGGCGGATGCGCTCACCCTGTGCCAGCTTCTCCTTGGTATCATCATCCAGCTCGGAACCGAACTGTGAAAATGCGGCCAGCTCACGGTACTGCGCCAGCTCCACACGGATAGGTGCAGCGATCTTTTTCATAGCTTTGATCTGTGCGGCACCGCCGACGCGGGATACGGAAAGCCCCGGGTTTACCGCAGGGCGGAAACCGGAGTTGAACATTTCCGTCTCCAGATAAATCTGACCGTCCGTGATGGAGATCACGTTGGTCGGAATGTAGGCAGACACATCGCCTGCCTGGGTCTCGATGATGGGAAGCGCGGTCAGAGATCCGCCGCCCAGCTCATCCGAGAGCTTCGCTGCACGCTCCAGCAGTCTGGAGTGCAGATAGAAGACATCACCGGGGTATGCCTCACGTCCCGGAGGTCTGCGGAGCAGCAATGACAGGGTACGATATGCCTGTGCATGCTTGGACAGATCATCGTAAACGATCAACACGTCCTTTCCTTCCTCCATCCATTCCTCACCGATGGCGCAGCCTGCGTAAGGCGCGATATACTGGAGCGGAGCCATCTCGCTGGCCGTGGAGACCACGATGGTGGTATAGCTCATGGCTTCATATTCCGTCAGGGTCTTCACAATGTTCGCCACGGTAGATGCTTTCTGACCGATGGCCACATAGATGCAGTACACACCCAGACCCTTCTGGTTGATGATGGTATCCAATGCGATGGCGGTCTTGCCGGTCTGGCGGTCGCCAATGATCAACTCACGCTGTCCGCGTCCGATGGGTACCATGGCATCGATGGCCTTGATGCCCGTCTGCAGCGGAGTATCTACGGATTTTCTGGAAATGACACCGGGCGCCACGCGCTCAATCCGACGGGTCTTCTCCGTCTGGATCGGTCCCTTGTCATCGATGGGCTGTCCCAGGGCGTTGACAACACGTCCCAGCATAGCGTCACCTACGGGCACCTCAACCACGCGGCCGGTGGTCTTCACCAGGTCGCCTTCACTGATGGCACGGCTGTCACCCAGGAGTACGCAGCCTACGTTGTCTTCCTCCAGGTTCATGACCATGCCGTATACCTCTCCCGGGAAGAGGAGAAGCTCACCCTGCATGGCGTTGTCCAGTCCGTGAATCCGGGCGATACCGTCCGCCACCTGAATGACGGTTCCGGTCTCGGCCGTTTCCAGCTTCACCTTATAGTTTTCGATCTGTTTTTTGATGACAGAACTCAGTTCTTCCGGTTTCAGTTGCATGAACGTATCGTTCCTTTCTCAATTCTATCTATCCTTCTCTTGCGCCTTCCGTCGCGCAGGGACCGGAGGAATGTATCCTACTCCCTTTCCAGCAGACTTTGGCGCATATGATCTAATTTCGATGACAGACTGCTGTCCACTATGCGGTCTCCCAAACGGATCACGATCCCTCCGATTAAGGAAGGATCCACAGCATGGTGCACACGCATTTCAACATATCCCGTCGTGTCCAGAAGCTTCTTTCGAATCCGCTCTTTTTGATCCTCCGAAAGTTCCACGGCACTGCTGACATATGCAACCCCGATCTTCTCTTCCTTTAAAGCCACGTCAACGAATCGTTCCAGTACATTCCCGATCTCAAGTCCGTGTTCCTTCTCCAGAAGCGCCACGATCATACCGTGGATCAGCGGGTCGGCCTTGCCGGCGAAGACGCCGTCTACCATGGCCTGTTTCTCGGTCAGCGTGATCTCGGGATGTGTCAGGAGCCGAAGAAAATCCGGGTTCTCGGTCAGCGCGGAAATGATCACCTCCGCCTGCTCGCGAACCTCGGTGAGACGTCCGGACTCACGCGCCGCATCGAAAAGAGCCTGCCCGTAGACAGTTCTTACTTGCTTTGCCATGTTTCATCCCCTATCTCATCCAGCGTCTGCTGCAGAAGCTCTTCCTGCTTTGCAGGATCCATTTCCGTTGCAACCATCTTTCCGGCCATGGCAGAAGCCACGTCGATGATAGATACACGAACCTCTTCGCGCACTTTTTCCTTCTCCAGTGCAGCTTCCCGTTCTGCAGAAGCGCGGATGCGGACTGCTTCCGCTTTCGCTTCATCTATGATTGCATTTTCATTTTTAACCGCTTTTCTTCTGGCTTCGCTCAGGATCTCAAGCTTCTCCTGCTCTACGCCTGCCAGCTTCGCTTCATACTGCGTCTTCAGTTCCGCAGCATCCGCCTTGTCCTTCTCGGCGGATTCACGGTCCATGCGAACCTTCTCCTGGCGCTTCTCCAGGGCTTTGCGGACCGGATTGATCAGCAGATACCCTACGAAAAGGAACAGGACGAAGACAGCAATCCCCTGAAAGAGCAGGTCAAAAAGGAGCTGACTGTCCAGCCCGAAGATACGGCCGGTAGCAAGTACTGCACCATTTGCGACCATATCGTCAACCTCTTTCTATAATATAGTCTTGTAAATGCCTGAAGTCGGCATCCGTTTATTTGTCGAAGGGCTTCACGAACATCAGCAGCAGGGATACAACAAGGCCGTACAGACCGGTGGTCTCTGCGACTGCCTGTCCCAGGAGCATGGTAGACATGATGGTTCCTCTTGCGCCCGGATTACGTCCTACAGCCTGTGCACCGAGACCGGCTGCATTTCCCTGACCGATACCGGTACCGATACCGGAGCAAACAGCGATGCCCGCACCCAGCGCCGAGAATGCGTGAACCAGATCATTTCCGTCAAAATTGCCATTCATAACTTTTTCCTCCATGAATATGATGGTTTATATTGATTATCTTTGTATACTGTTACCGAGGCTTTGTGATCCCCGCCGGGATCCTCCGCCTGCGCCCGGATGACAGCCGCGACTTAACTAAGGCCGCTGTCCCCACGCTTGTCCGCGATAAATGTGATCGTCAGCATGCAGAACACGTAGGTCTGGATCGCACCCGAGAAGACATCGAAGTACACGTGCAGTGCTGCCGGAACGCCGATCTTTGCGAACCAGGGAAGCATGCCGTAATACAGCGCCATCAGAACCGTACCGCCCAGAATATTTCCGAAGAGACGGAGAGACATGGACAGCGGTGTCGAGAAGATACTGATCACGTTCATCGGGAAGAACAACGGGAACGGCTCGAAGAGGCCCTTCACCATGTTCCATTTGTTATATCGGATATCCGCGTACTCGATCATCACGAATGTGATCAGTGCCAGGGCCAGGGTGGTACCGTAATCCGCAGTGGGCGGCCGCAGCCCCAGGATACCCGAGGTATTGCACACGAAGATGAACAGGAACAGGGTGCCGATATAGTTGACGTATTTGCGTCCTGCCTTCTGACCCATGGTTCCGCATACAAACCCATTCAGAAGATCCACTGCCATCTCCACAATGGTGGATGCGACGGTCATCTTCCCTTCCCGCTCTGCCTTGAAAAATGCGCGTCTTCCCAGCAGTGTCAGGATCATGATCACGCAGATGATGATCAACGTGCAGACATGTGTAGTTGTAATATGCACGGTCGTTCCGAAGAAATTTACGGGATAGAGCTCATGGATATAAAAATCCGCTCCCTCCGTGGATTCCTCCATCAGGACCGGATGGGATATGCCCATCGCAAGTGTACTTACCAAGGTTCTGCAACTCCTTTTTCTATATCATAAACGCGAAAGCGCGTCCAAATGATTCAAATCATAAACCGCTCACGAACCTGCAGATCCGAAGATCGTCAGGACTCCCTGTGGTCCGATGCGTCTCCGCCCGCACCATCCGGCACAAAATGCGCGAACATTTTTGCAAAGGGGCCATGCAGCAATCCGGATATTTTCAGGCTTGCAACCCCCAGAGCCATTCCCGCAAAGGAATAAACACTGATCCAAACCGCGATCCCCAAAAGCACTGCCGTTACCACGATGCGAAGGACCGCATGAGCGGATGCGTAGGACCTGGCACGCTTTTCATTCATCATCAGGGCAGCTTCTATGGAGTCATACATGTTGATGACCAGCAGGATCGCTGTTACTGCTCCCGCCACAGTGCCTCCAAGGAAGAACCACCGGCCCGGAAGAAAGATCGTTCCGATCAGAGCGATCCCCGCGGATACAAGCAGGATCCCGAAGATCAGCTCAGCGAGGATCCTCCCCGCTTCCGGATCCCTCCGAATCCGCATCATCCGGATGAAAAGCCCGTTTTGCCCATTCCGGTTCTTCGGTGTCATAGGTCTTCCCCTTGATATGTCTTCGAATAAGCAGATATACCGCCCGATAACCACTGGCGATCCCCAGCAGGATAAACACCCAAAGCAGCTTTGTGCCAAAGTGGCGATCCAGCAAAAGGCCGATGGCAAAGCAAAGTCCGAAGGTCACCATCATGGTGATCCCGATCTGCAATATGAGAAAGAGGGTTTCAAGCACAGGTCTTTGTTCTTTCATGCGCTCCCTCCGTCCGGATCAATTTCAAACCACAGCCCACAGCGATCTTCATGTACAGCGCCGCCCGAAAAAGCGTCCGTCAACCGCACACACGGAACATATTATAATATGAATCCCTCAGTTTCGCAACCGAAAACATCATACAATTCTCTAAATCTGTTTGAACAAAGCAACATCGGACAGGAGAACACTTCCTGTCCGATGTCTGCCCAAATGTGGGATTC
>CAMPAX010000154.1 GCA_946633495.1 uncultured Lachnospiraceae bacterium
CGGGATCCATACATATAGGGGGATTATAGCACACTTCCATAGGGAATACAACGAAAAGGAATCTACGAAATCACTCTGAAATTAGCTATTGACAAACGGTTGTTTTTTTATTATTATAGCAACTGTGATTTTTGCCGCCATAGCTCAGTAGGTAGAGCGCAGCATTGGTAGTGCTGAGGTCGCCGGTTCGACTCCGGTTGACGGCTTCAAAAAACTGCAGGTCAGATACCTGCAGTTTTTTGTTTCCGTCATTCTACTCCTGATATGCTTTCTTCAGCTTTTTTCTTATCCTGGCAAGGGCATTTTCTACCGAACGTTCCGTCTTCCCGAGCGTCTGAGCGATCTCCTGACAGGTATATCCGTCCAAAAAAAGGTCCGCCACTTTATGCTCATAGGAACTCAGCACCTCATCCATGATCCGGAAACGTCCGCTGATATCCTCTTTCCGGAGAACAGTTTCTTCTGTCGTCTTCACCCACAGCTCCCGGATATGCTCTGCCGGATCCGTTCCGTCCGAATCCTCAGGACCAGGATCGATGGGGAGATAATAGTAAAGCGGCAGATTCTTCTTTCGTTTTGATACCCGGATCGCTGATTTGATCTGGTTCCGGATGCAGTTCCATGCATAGGTATGAAATGTCGCTCCCTGTCCCGTCCGATACTCCCGGATCGCTCTGACCAGCCCGATCATACCCTCCTGGATCAGGTCCCAGGGTTCGGCCCCGATCACAAGATACTGGTATCTATACTCCCTTTCCACGATCTCTCCGTATTTTTTCAGGAGTTTTTCTTCCGCATCGGTGTCTCCGGACCGGATCTTCTCCAGAAGGATCTCATCTTCCCGGTTCCATTCTTCCGTTGTTCCCTGCATACATCCTCCTTCGATCAACCCTGGCGGAGCATTCTCTGACGAACGATCTCATAGGCAAGCACACCTGCCGCAACCGAGGCATTCAGAGAATCTATATCTCCTTTCATAGGCACGGAAACGATATAATCGCATTTTTCACGAACCAGGCGGGACACTCCGGACCCTTCATTTCCGATCACAAGTCCGATGGGGCCTGTCAGATTACAGTTATACATCACTTCTCCGCCCATATCGGCACACGCAAACCAAAGTCCGCGCTCTTTCAGTTCATCGATCGTCTTACCGACATTCGTCACCTTTACCACCGGTGTATAATTGATCGCACCTGCAGATGCTTTTACAACCGTTGCGGTAAGTCCCACCGCGCGGTGTTTCGGAATGATCACCCCATGCGCACCGCAGAGATTGGCGGTCCGGATGATGGCTCCCAGATTATGAGGATCCTCGATCTCATCCAAAATAAATACAAACGGGGCCTCGCCCTTTTCCTCAGCCAGCCGGAAGATTTCTTCCATATCCGCATATTCATATGCCGAGCACTGAAGGATCACTCCCTGATGGCGGCCGGTTTCGGACATCTGATCCAGCTGCTGTTTTTTCACAAAGCTGACGGTTGCTCCCTGCTTTTTCACTTTTGATACGATCTGACCGATGATCGGATCTCTCTGACCGTCCTGAACATAAAGCCGATCCGCTGTTTTTCCTGCACGAAGCGCTTCCTGGACTGCATTTCTTCCTTCCACCATTCCCGAGCGGACATGGGACTGATCCCCGGTGTTCAGTCTGTCCGGCGGAAGCGGGCGGACTTCATCCTCGGAATCCTCCGGAAGAAGCTCCGTCATCTCCGTGCTGTATTTATCCTGGGACATAGTATTCTCCTTTTCAATCAAACGGAAGATTTTGTAAATAATCAATGAACCATAATGAGACGGCGGATCAGTTCTTCCATCCGGTCTTTCTTACCCGAAAGATAGAGATAGCCGATCAGCGCTTCCATTCCGGTCGCCTTCTTATACTCCGCCATACTGGCGTGTTTTGCCTTGGAATGCACCGATGCATTTCTTCCCCGATGATAGATCTCCCGTTCTTCTTCCGACAGATCCTCCTCCACCGAGTCCATAAACGCCGCCTGACTGACTGCCGACACGATGCCGGTCACGGATTTATGATACTTTTCGGCCTGCTTGTTCTCTTTTCGGACAAAATATTCCCTGACGGCAAGTTCAAGTACCGCGTCTCCGAGATAAGCTAACGCCAGAGGCGAATACATCCCCGGACGGACGGAAGTTCTGCCCTTTGCTTCTATGGGATCCCCCGTCTTTTTTTCAGGCTCCTGTATGCTCATTTTATCTTCCCGGTCTCTATCCGGTTCCTGCATACTCATGATATCCTCTGCCACTTAACGCCCTCCCGGGTGTCCTTGATCTCAATTCCCATGGTTTTCAGCTCCTCGCGGATCTCATCTGCCCTGGCGAAATTTTTCTCTTTCTTGGCCGCCGTTCTCTCAGCGATCAATGCTTCGATCTTTGCCACTTCATCATCCGAGATCTGTTCCCTGCGTCTGGTGAGATGAATCCCCAGAACCGTATCGGAAAGGGAAAAGAGTGTCTCGTACAGCTTCTTTGCGAATTCAGAGGAAGACTCCTCATTCGTACTTGCATTGGTAAAGCGGACCAGTTCAAAGATCACGGAAATGGCGTCTGCCGTATTAAGATCGTCATCCATGGCCGCGTCAAATCTCTCCACAAACTTCGGAACCTCCCCGTCCAGGAGACTCTGCTCCTTTGGCGAGATGGCTTTTCCGTTCTCCTTATTAATGATCTCCGACAGTTTCTCGGCGCCGTTCAGGATCCGGTCCAGACCGATCTTCGAGTTTTCGATCAGCTCCGCCGAGAAATTCAACGGACTGCGGTAATGTGCAGACAGCATGAAGAAACGGATCACCTGAGGATCGTATTTCTCACAGATTTCACGTACCGTAAAGAAATTCCCAAGGGACTTGGACATCTTCACATTATCGATCTTCAGAAAACCGTTATGCATCCAGTAATTGGCAAATGTGGCGTCATTCGCCGCCTCACTCTGGGCGATCTCATTTTCATGATGCGGGAAGATCAGGTCCTCACCGCCTGCGTGGATGTCCAGCGTTCCGCCGATGTATTTCCGGGACATCACGGAGCACTCCAGATGCCAGCCCGGACGCCCTTTCCCCCAAGGGGATTCCCAGAAGGGCTCTCCCGGCTTCATGGGTTTCCAGAGGACAAAATCCAGCGGATCTTCCTTCTCATCCTCACCGCTTACCTTCAGCTGGTGCGCCTCATCCCGGTGGCCGCTTTCCAGATCATCAATATTCTTATGGGACAGCTTTCCGTACCCCGGGAAACTGCGTGTACGGAAATACACAGTTCCGTTCACTTCATACGCATGCCCTTTGTCGATCAGCTGCTGAACCATCTCGATCATATCCGGGATCTCTTTGGTGGCCTGAGGATGGGTCGTAGCCGGCCGCACGTTCAGCGCTTCCATATCCTTCCTGCATTCCCGGATGAAACGTTCGGAGATCTCGATGGATTCCTTTCCTTCTTCATTTGCCCTGCGAATGATCTTATCATCCACATCCGTAAAGTTCGACACATAGTTTACATCGTAGCCCCGGAATTCCAGGTATCTCCTTAATGTATCAAAGACGATCATCGGCCGTGCATTTCCGATGTGGATAAAATCATAGACGGTGGGGCCGCAGACATAGATGCCTGCCTTTCCCGGATGGACCGGTTTAAAATCTTCTTTCTGTCTGGTAAGTGTATTAAAGATCCTCATATTATTAACTCCTTTATCCGATTCCGGATCGTGCCCGGTTTCAGAAGTTCATTCGTCCTGTGACTTTTCTTTTGGAGAGACAGGTCCGTCTTCCTCATGCAGATAGGTGATCATCCCGGGACCAAGATCCGGTGTGGGGCGGGCTATGAACCCGTTTTTCTCATAGAAACGTTCCCGGCCTTTGGCACACATCAGGGTAAACATCAGTTCCTCCCCGGGTTCCAACGCTTCCGCTGCTTTCTCCTTCAGGTGACGGATCAGCTCCGACCCGATGCCGTGACCATGATATTCCGGCCGGACGATCAGATCCTGAATGTTCATGATCACCAGCTCATCTCCCACCAGGCGGCCCATTCCCACCACCTGATCAGTTTCGGTGTCCCATGCAGTGATCATGGCCTTGCAGCCATGGATCGCGGCGTCAACCTGCCTGTCGGACAGGTGTTTCCAACCCACGGAAGCGCGAAGTCCAAGATACAGGTCTTTGGGAAGACGCATAAATTTATATTCGATCATATTGTATTGGAAACCCTGGTTTCCGGCTTCCGGCCTCCTATTCCATACTTCTTGCATCGTACCGTTTATTCTACACTTCGCGCAAAGCCCTTACAGACGCACGGATACACCCTTCGCCCGCAGTGCCTCTTTTACCTCTCTGATCTCCAGTTCCTTAAAATGGAACAGGGAAGCCGCCAGGGCCGCATCCGCCTTTCCCGCTGTCACTGCTTCATAAAAATGATCCGCCGTTCCTGCTCCGCCGGACGCGATCACCGGTATCTTCACCGCTTCCGACACCGCGCGGGTCAGTTCAATATCGTATCCGTTCTTCGTTCCGTCGCAGTCCATACTCGTAAGCAGGATCTCTCCTGCTCCCAGGCGATTCGCGCGCGCTGCCCACTCAACCGCATCGATGCCGCAGTCCAGCCGCCCTCCGTGCTTATAGATGGTCCAGCCTTTTCCGTCTGCTCTTCGCTTGGCATCGATCGCCACTACCACGCACTGGCTTCCGAACTTATCGGCAGCTTCCGAGATCAGATTCGGATTATCGATGGCCGCTGAATTAACCGCGATCTTATCCGCACCTTCCCTGAGGATGGCGCGAAAATCTTCTACGGTGCGGATCCCGCCGCCTACCGTAAATGGTATGAACACCGTTTCCGCCACGCGCCGCACCATATCCGCCACGATGGCTCTCCGGTCACTGGAAGCTGTGATATCCAGAAAAACAAGCTCATCCGCTCCCGCGGCGTCGTATGCTTTTCCGCACTCCACCGGGTCTCCCGCATCGATCAGATTTACAAAATTAACTCCCTTTACCACACGGCCGTCCTTGACGTCAAGGCAGGGAATGATTCTCTTTGTATGCATGGGAATCCTCCTGTTATAATGATCCCTTACGTAACAAAACGCTCTGTCTTTTCTGTTCTTTTCGTATCCTCTTATCTTCTTATTATCTTTTTAAAATCTTCCTGGATCAGTCCAGTTCGATGAAGTTTTTGAGGATCCTGAGTCCCACCCCGGAACTCTTCTCCGGATGAAACTGACAGGCAAACAGATTCCCTGACTCCACTGCCGCGTCAATGGACACGCCATACTCCGTAGTTGCGGCAACCTCGGAACGGTTCTCCGCCGTAAGGTAATACGAATGAACAAAGTACACATAGCTGTTATCCGGAATGCCGGAAAGCAGCCTGGACTCAGGATTGATCCGGATGTCATTCCATCCGATCTGAGGAACCTTTCGCCCTTCTCCCTCCGGGATCTTTGTGATCTTTCCCTTCAGAAGCCCCAGTCCGCGGGCCCCCGGGCTTTCCTCGCTCTCTTCAAAAAGAAGCTGCAGGCCCAGACAGATTCCCAAAAACGGTCTCCCGGATTCCACATATTCGCGGATCACCGGTTCCAGCCCGTATCCCCGAAGTTTTTCCATGGCATCTCTGAAGGATCCGACTCCCGGCAGGATCACCCGATCCGCCGCATGGATCACCTCTCGTTCTCTTGTAAGGACCACATCCTTCTCCTGCTGTCCCAGATAAAGGAGTGCCTTCTCCACACTTTTTATATTTCCCGCATCATAATCTATAATCGCGATCATACATCGTATCCATCCTGTCTTTGTTCTGATCCTATATCAATGATGTTGCTGGGGTCAAAAGGTATTTT
>CAMPAX010000155.1 GCA_946633495.1 uncultured Lachnospiraceae bacterium
GGTGAGCGTCGATATCGACCGGATCGTAAGATCCGTGAGAAGCATGACTGACTGGCAGAAGGATTTCCTCCGCGGACAGGAGTGGATCGACGGAGCTTCGGGTGAGGGCTGGTTTAACAGCTATTATGATGATCATGCCAATGCGGTGGAGCGGTATACGGAAGCCGATGAGGATGTCCGCATGATGCTGACGGGTCAGGTCTTTGCCGTGATGAGCGGTACGGCGGAGGATGACCGGGTGGCAAAGATCGCGCGGGCAGCGGATCATTATCTTTACCGGAAGGAGATCGGCGGCTACCGACTGAATACCGACTTCAGGGAGCTGAAGATGGACATGGGAAGGATGTTCGGCTTCTCCTACGGGGAGAAGGAGAACGGAGCTGTCTTCTCCCACATGGCCGTGATGTACGGAAATGCGCTCTACAGCCGCGGCTTTGCGAAGGAGGGGTATAAGGTTCTGAAGACTCTGGCGGATACCTCTCTTGACTTTGATGTAAGCCGGATGTATCCGGGAATTCCGGAGTATTTCAATATCGACGGAAGAGGGATGTATCCGTATCTTACGGGAGCGGCGTCCTGGTATCTGATGACGATGATCCTGGAGGTCTACGGTGTGCGCGGACAAAGCGGAGACCTGCTGTTTCGTCCGAGACTCCTTGCGGAGCAGTTTGATGAGGCGGGAGAGGCATCCATCCGGCTCTTCTTTGCAGGAAAGCCGCTTTTGGTCATCTACCGGAACAAAAAGAAGCTGGAATACGGGAACTATCGTGTGGGAAGCATCACGGTGGAAGGAGAGACGATCATTTTCAAAGAAGGGGAGCAGGCAGTGCTTGGCCTGGATAAAGTGAAAGGCTTTGGTGATGCGGCTGCCGAGATCGTGATCGACCTGATTTTGAGCGGGCGCGGGTCTGATATGAAATAAGGAGAAAGAAAATGAGATACGGATATTTTGATGATGCAGCAAGAGAGTATGTGATCGACCGGCCGGATACACCGGAGGCATGGGCAAATTATCTTGGATCACCGGAGTACGGAGCGCTGATCTCCAACAACGCAGGCGGATACAGCTTTGCAAAGTCCGGCGCCAGCGGACGGATCCTCCGGTATCAGTTCAACAGCTTTGACCGTCCCGGCCGCTACATCTATCTTCGGGATAATGAAACGAAGGATTACTGGTCGGCATCCTGGCAGCCGGTAGGAAAGCCGCTGGATCAGTATAAGAGCGAGTGCCGCCATGGCCTTGGTTATACCTCCATTAAGGCAGAGTATGCATCCATCGAGAGTACTGCAACCTACTACGTTCCGAAGGATAAGGAGTATGAGGTTTGGGCACTGAAGGTGACCAACCGTTCGGACAAGGCGAGGGAGCTTACTGTGACCGGCTACGCGGAATTCACGAACAACGCACATTATGAGCAGGATCAGGTGAATCTGCAGTATTCCCTCTTTATCACAAGGACCTACTTTGAAAAGAACCGTGTAATGCAAGTGATCCATGGCAATCTTGATGCATATCCGGAGGGTGTGCTGATGGACGGCAAGAAAGTGATCGAGCGCTTCTTCGGTATGGCAAAATCCCAGGTGTCCTCCTGTTGCGGCGATAAGAAGGCCTTCCTGGGAGCCTATCATGATTACCGGGATCCCCAGGGCGTTGCAGAGGGTGCGCTTTCCGGCAAGATGAATTATAATCAAAATTCCTGCGGTGGACTTGCTACGGTTCTTTCCCTGGCCCCCGGTGAGACGAAGGAAGTGATCTTCCTGCTGGGTGAAAAATACAGTGCCGAGGCGGATGAGATCATCAAAACCTATAACGAGGAACAGGGCATCGTTGAAAAGGAAGTGGATCAGCTGAAGGAGCAGTGGGTGAAGTATCTGGACCGCTTTGTGGTAAAGACGCCGAGCTCTGAGTTTGATTCCATGATGAATGTATGGCATGCATATAACTGCTTCATGACCTTTATCTGGTCCAGAGCGGCATCCTTTATCTACTGCGGCCTCCGGAACGGATACGGCTACCGGGATACCGTGCAGGATATCCAGGGTGTGATCCATCTTGCGCCCGAGATGGCGGAGGAGAAGATCCGGTTTATGCTTTCCGCTGAGGTAAATAACGGCGGCGGTCTTCCGCTGGTGAAGTTCACCCACAATGCTGGTCATGAGGATACGCCGGATGATCTCTCCTATGTTCAGGAGACCGGACATCCTGCTTATCGTGCGGATGATGCGCTGTGGCTCTTCCCGACGGTTTATAAATATGTGACAGAGACCGGAAATCTTGGCTTTATCGATGAGGTGATCCCCTATGCCAACAAGGATGAGGGAACGGTTTACGATCATCTGAAGAGAGCCGTGGGCTTTACTTTGGATCATCTCGGTCCTCACGGAATGCCTGCCGGACTTTATGCGGACTGGAATGACTGTCTCCGCCTTGGAGCAAACGGTGAATCCACCTTCGTGGCTCTTCAGTTTGTCTATGCATTGGAGATCCTGGCGAAGTTCGCTGATTATAAGCAGGATAAGGACTACAAGGCCTTCATCGAGCTTGAAAAAGAGAAGATGAAGAAGCTGATCAACGATATCTGCTGGGATGAAGATCGTTTCATCCGCGGCTTTGCCGAGAACGGCGCTGTCGTAGGAAGAAAAGCGGATCCGGAAGCAAATATGTGGCTGAATCCCCAGAGCTGGGCAGTGATCTCCGGACAGGCAGATGCAGAAAAGACAAAGAAGGCGCTGGATTCCGTATATAACATCCTGAATACGGAGTACGGTGCGGTCCTGATGGATCCTCCGTTCCACGCACATGCCATTGACGGAGCTTTGGCGGTCGGTTACAATCCGGGTACCAAGGAGAATTCCGGAATCTTCTCACAGACTCAAGGGTGGATCATCCTTGCGGAATCCCTGGTGGGACATGGCGATCGTGCCTTCCTTTACTACATGGAGAACTGTCCTGCGGCCTTCAACGATCGTGCGGAGATCCGTCAGATGGAGCCCTACTGCTTCGGTCAGTTCACGGAAGGCAAGGCAAGCCCCTGCTTCGGCCGGTCCCACGTTCACTGGCTGACAGGAACCGCTTCAACCGTGATGGTCGGCTGTGTGGAGGGTATCCTGGGCTTCCGTCCGGATTTCTACGGCCTGCACATAAGCCCCTCCATTCCGTCCAGGTGGGATGGATTTGAGATCAGGAAGGAATTCCGCGGAAAGAAGCTTTCCATTCAGGTAAAGAATCCGGAGCATAAGGAATCCGGCGTAAAGGAACTTCTTCTGAACGGAACGAAACTGGAGGGTGATTACATCCCGGCAGAGCTTCTGAAGGATACAAATGAGGTCATTTTAACCCTTGGCTGATGGAAGATTATAATGGATATCAGGATCCCCCGGAGCGGCTGTCTCGGGGGATCTTACTTTATCCTCTCTCGGCATCCGACAGAAAACGGTGGAAATACGGCGGTATCCGTTGTACAATAGACTATCATTGTGGTTCTTGCGTGTGAGCAGGCAGTGAATCTGTTGAGGTATTTTTCATGTGGATTGTCAATTGTATTCTTCTGATGATCGGAACGGTAGCCGCCGTGATGGGGATCAGTTTCCTGATCCGAAACCGCAAGGCGGCAGGGCGGATCAGTCTTATCATCTTTTCCTATGGCTTAAGCTCTGCAGTCTGGTGCATCAGCTACGGCCTTCTTGGGATCACGGATAATTTTGAGACGTGTGATCTGCTGCGTAAGTTCGGTATCATCGGTTTTGAGACATTTCTCTTTACGGAAGCGCTTCTGGCTACGGAGATGTCCGGTGTGAGAAGAAGTATCATCGTTCCGGTACGCTGGGCCGTGATCGTGGTTTGCTTTATCGATTTCTTCTTCTTTGCCCAAAGCGGGGTGGATACCTTTATCAGGAAATCCAACTGGACGACCTGGGAAGCAAATCCAAAGTTCCATTTTAATCGTATGGTGCATACCGGCTTTCTCGTATTCGGTTTTCTTGTTCTGATCACCTTCTGGTTTATTTGGAACAAAAACAGCAAGATCCGAAGACTCAGACGGTTTCTTTTCCTGGCACTGATATCCAACTGTTCGCTTTTTATCTTTATGCTTCCGGATTTCTTCATGCCCATGTTGGGAGTGCATGCGGTATCCACCTCCGGGATCGGCGGAGCGGTCTGTACCATCGTAATGTGGTACGGCGCAACACAGCTTACTTCCTTTGATATCCGGATCGGAAATATCAAGGACCGTGTCTTCAACTTTATGGATGCCGGGATCATCGTGGCGGACATGGATCATCGAATCGCCATGATCAACCGTTACGCCGGCCAGCTGGCGGAGAACAGGAGCCCGGAAGAGCTCTCGCTTTCCGATTTCTTTTTGATCGATGAGGATACAAAGGAGCAGATCTTTCGGGATGCGGATCGGGACATCTATGTCGGCCGTTTCTGGGATAAGAACGGTAAGAGAGCTTATTCCGTCCGTGCACAGGCCGTGGCGGATGACTACGGGGATCCCTTCTGCTATATGTGCGTATTCCTGGATGTGACAGAGGAGGTGGCGACCGCAAACCGCCTGGAGATCGCAAGTCAGGCCAAGAGCCGCTTCCTGGCTCAGATGTCACATGAGATCCGGACCCCGATCAATGCGGTTCTGGGGATGAATGAAATGATCCTTCGGGAGTCTAAGGAACCGGAGATCCTGGAATACTCCGAAAATATCGATTCCGCAGGCAATACCCTTCTTACTTTGATCAACAGTATTCTTGATTTTTCGAAGATCGAGGACGGCAAGATGGATATCGTTCCCGTTCGGTATGAGACGGGTTCCTTCATCAACGATCTTGTGAATTCCGTGCTTCAGAAAGCGGAATCCAAGGACCTTGATTTCCGTGTGGCGGTGGATGATAAGCTTCCCGCTGCCATGATCGGAGATGATGTGCGTCTCTCTCAGGTGATCATGAACCTGCTCACGAATGCAGTGAAATACACCGAGAAGGGGACGGTCACTCTGAATATCCGGGAAAAGGAGCGGACAGGGGAGAAGATCCTTCTTGCTGTTTCCGTAAAGGATACCGGTATCGGGATCCGGAAGGAGGATATTGATAAGCTCTTTGTATCCTTTGAACGCCTGGATGAAGTTCGGAACCACAATATCGAAGGAACCGGGCTGGGCATCTCAATCGTGAAGAGTCTGCTTGGACTGATGGGAAGCCGGCTGGAGGTGGAGAGCACCTATGGAGAGGGCTCCTGTTTCTCCTTCGTAGTGGAGCAGAGGATCGCGGATGCCGCACCCATCGGAAACTATGAAGAAAGAGCAAAGCAGAGCCGCCAGGTGAAGAACCGGGATGAACTGATCCGGGCGCCCCGGGCACGGATCCTCCTGGTGGATGATAATCTGATGAATCTGAAGGTTGCAAGAAATCTTCTTAAGCTGAACGGGATCATCCCGGAAATGGTGTCTTCGGGTGAGGGTACCATCGAATGCATGCGTAAGAACACTTACGACATCGTGTTCCTGGATCATATGATGCCCGGAATGGACGGACTCGAAACCCTGAAGAGACTTACGGAAGAGCATCTTGTGCCGGAGGAGACCGCGGTCATCGCTCTTACGGCGAATGCGGTAGTAGGCTCCAGAGAAGCTTATTTGGGTGCGGGTTTCCGGGATTACCTGTCCAAGCCCATCGAGATGGGAGAACTGGTCCGTATTCTAAGAGAATACCTTCCTGAAAGCGCATACATGGATTCTGACACCGAATCTGATATCGAATCCAACACTGAATCCG
Source organism: uncultured Lachnospiraceae bacterium (assembly GCA_946633495.1). Lineage (GTDB taxonomy): Bacteria > Bacillota > Clostridia > Lachnospirales > Lachnospiraceae > Eubacterium_Q. The sequence goes on from CAMPAX010000155.1 coordinate 5,773, forward strand.
ACACCGAACCCGACATCGGATCTGATATCGAATCCAACACCGAACCCGACACCGGATCTGATATCGAATC
>CAMPAX010000156.1 GCA_946633495.1 uncultured Lachnospiraceae bacterium
CGGCCACGGAAGGCCAGTTCGGAGCGGATATCTCTATGGCATCCGTTCGCGCGGCTCTGCAGAAGCTGGGCTTTGACGATATGGTGGAAGTGGGCCTGGGCGGAGACATGACGGCGGCTTATGAATCCAAAGAATGGGCGGAGGCGCTGGAGTCCGGACGGAAAATGACCACCTCCTGCTGCCCGGCATTTATCAATCTGCTCAGAAAGCAGTTCCCGCAGCAGTTTGAGGAGAATAAGTCCGAGATTGTATCCCCCATGTGTGCCGTTTCAAGGTATCTGAAGGCGAAGAATCCCGGCTGTGTCACGGTGTTCATCGGTCCCTGTGTTGCCAAGAAATCAGAGTCTCAGGATCCGTCGATCCCGGATAACGCAGACTATGTTATGACCTATGGTGAGTTCAGAGCACTTCTTCGGTCCCGGGATGTGGAACTGGAACCGGTGGAGGAAGGATATCAGGAAGCGACAGTCTTCGGTAAAAGGTTTGCCGCGAGCGGCGGCGTTGCGGCAGCGGTGATGGAGTGCATGCAGGAACGTGGCGTGGACACGTCCGGGATCAAGCTTCGGAAATGTGCCGGTCCCAGGGACTGCATTCAGGCGGTAACGCTCCTGAAATTCGGCAGGCTGCCGGAGGATTTCATCGAAGGCATGTACTGCCCCGGCGGATGTGTGGGCGGACCTTCGAAGCACAAGGCAGAAAATGAGATCATGCGCGCACGGGAAGGACTTCTGCAGAAGGCCGAGAACCGGAGCGTTTTGGAGAACCTGAAGAAATATCCCATGGACAGCTTCTCCATGTACCGCGACGGACGGATGGACTAATTCCCGGTCACAGAAATGCGTGGACGTTCCATAGTGTATATGATAGAATGATGACAGGGTCAAAAGGTCCGAGCGACGCCCCTCAGCGGTCGCCTGAGACCTTAATTGACCCGCCGAACACGAATGGCGTAGTCATTTTTCACAGGAAAATAAGATCAAGGTTATTTTACGAGGTGTGTAAGCGCAAAGCAGGAAATAGGAGGTTGTCATGGCAGAAGGTTTGACATTTGAGCAGGCACTGAACCTGTATAAGATCCGTTATCGTGTAATGTATCATAATTATCTGGAAAGTCTGGCAGATCCCAACGCATTTGTCACGTTGGAGAATATGTACGGACGTCTTATGGAGATGCGCTATGTCCTGATGGAGCTGTACAATGTATCGGAAGCAGAACTGGAAGGACTGGCGGATGATGCAAAGAATGACCGGCCGGTGATCATCACCCGGGGAGATCATATCCGTACCATGACGGATGAGGAGCTGGCGGATATGTTCCTGGATATCGTGGAAGGAAAGCTGAATCCTGCAGAGCTTACTGTGGACTGGCTGAAGGTTGAAGGAGAGTTCCTGTAGGTCAGACTGAGGCTGCAAAGAAGATTGGATTATGATGAATATAAAATACTATGACATAGGCCTCAATCTGTTCTCGGCCCAATTCAAACACCCGGACAAGGTGCTGCAGCGTGCGGCGGAGGCAGGTGTGGCCTGCATCCTGACCGGTTCGGATCCGAAGGAAAATCGTACCATTGATGCGTATCTTTCGGATCATCCGGAGATAACGGTCTATGGTACCGCCGGACTCCATCCCCATAACGCCAGCGGTTATTCAAAGGATATTTTGGACGAGGTGCGCCGGATCTATACCGGAAATCCTCGTGTTGTGGCAGTGGGAGAATGTGGTCTGGATTATAACCGTATGTTTTCTCCGAAGGAGGATCAGCTTCGGACGTTGGAAGACTTTGTGGCACTGGCGGAGGAACTTGGCGCTCCCATGTTCCTGCATGAGCGGGATGCGGCGGAGGATTTTGCGGCAATATTTGCATCTATTCCCGAAGTGGCAAAACGTTCGGTGGTGCATTGCTATACCGGAGACCGCATAACGGCGGAACGATATCTGGATATGGGATTTTGCATCGGTGTTACCGGGTGGATCTGTGATGACAGGAGAGCAGACGAGCTTCGGGATGCGGTACAGGTGATCCCGAAAGACAGGATATTGATCGAAACGGATGCTCCGTATCTTACACCGAGAAATGTCCCCGGACTCGGCCGGACAAATGTTCCGGAGAATATCATTTACGTAGCCAAAGCTTTGGCGGAGTATATGCGTATTTCAGAGGAGGAACTGATCCTGGCGGCGGCTGAAAATACGCGCCGGATCTTCGGATTATAAACAAAAAAGAATCGGACCGCCCGCCGGGTGGTTCGATTCTTTTTGTCTGGAGTCAGTGTATGCTATTCGCCCTTGATGTCCAAAAGTGAATCGGGATTTTGCTGGTTCAGCTGGTCTACAGCTTCCTGCGCCTGATCCTCCAGCTTCTTTGCAAGTTCCATCTGCTGATCGCCTACCGTTTTTTCCGGACCGCATCCGGTAAGAAGAGAAGCGGTTCCGAGGATCAGGAGAGATGCCAAAAGTAAGAAACGTTTCTTCATATGTGTACCTCCGAAATGAAGCAGCACTATTGCATGCTTTCGAAACTTACCTGTGATGTTTCTTCAGGATATCTGTCAGTTTCAATAGATAGAGTACACCCAATCGTCACCTCAGTCAATTCGTTTCTTTTGGACACAAAATGTTCACAAAATCTGTTAGCACTCATACTTGACGAGTGCTAACAGAAGTGGTATAACATAATCAACAAGAAGAAATAAACCCACCGAAAGGTGAGCAACAGGCAGTCCGGATGGGTTGCGGATAAGAAAGGAGCGTTGAGTATGTATTACCCGAATATTTTTAAAGGAACCGTTGTTGATGATCTGATGAATGAGCTGATGGGCTATCCCTGCAACCTGGAAAAGGAAAAGAAGGTTCCCGAGAGCATCGGCCGGATGGCAGCAGATGTAAAGGAGTATGATGACCGGTACGAGCTGGATCTGGAACTTCCGGGATTCAAGAAAGAAGAAGTTAAGGTTGAGCTGGAGGATGGTTACCTGAAGATCTCTGCGGACCACAGCGAAGAGGCCGAGAAGAAGGAAGACGATGGTAAGTACCTCAGAAAAGAGCGTCATTATGGCAAGCTGCAGAGAAACTTCTACGTTGGACCGAGAATCAAGAAGGAAGGCATCAAAGCCTCATTTGAAAATGGAGTTCTTGCCCTGACAGTTCAGAAGGAGAAGGAAGAGGAGAAAAAGGAGATCATTGATATCCTGTAATCCTGACTCTCTTTGGAATCCTGATCAGTTGCGGAGAACCGATGAAAAGCTTACGGTAGTGACATAGATCATAAAAAAACCGAAGCGGTTATATAAACAGGAAGAAGCCCCGGGTGACCGGGGCTTCTTCCTGTTATAGGCTTCCCGAAGAGACACGCCCTTCGCTGGAAGCGCTTTCGCCGTCTAAAGCCTCCTCCCGTTCATCATCCAAAGAACTGTCCGGGGCTTCTTCTACCTGGACGTATTCGCGCCTCTCGGTACTCCTTTGCTTTGGCGGCTCCTCCAACGGAACATCCATCAGCATGCTCTTCGGAAGAACTACCCGGATGCGAGTTCCCAGTTCGGTACGGGAGAGGATCTCAAAATGTCCTTTGTGTCGGTCTACGATCCATTTTGCAATGGCCAGTCCGAGGCCGGTACCCTTGATCTCGCGGGCTTCATCGGAACGATAGAAGCGTTCGAACATGTGCTGCACATCCGCTTCGGCCATGCCGATACCGGAGTCCTGAACCTGAAGATACAGACCGCCGTCATCCGTCCTTCCGGCAGAGAGGTAGATATCGTCCCCTTCTTTGGTGTATTTTGCGGCGTTATCCACAAGGATCCGGATGGACTGCTTCAGCAGAGTCGGGTCACCGATTACGGAAGGCATGAATTTCGGAGCCTTGAAACGGTATTTGTGTTTTTCGTCGATCATCAGGGACTCTTCATAAATCTCTTCCATCATGTCCCTCGGATTGATGGGCTCCTCCTTCAGCTGCGTGCGGCCTGCATCGCCGCGGGCGAGGAAGAGCAGCTGCTCCACAAGCTGGTGCATATGATCCGCCTCATGAGTGATGGCGGTAATGGATTCATTCAGAACTTCTTCGTCCTCCCGGCCCCAGCGTTCCAGCATATTTGCGTAACCCTGGATCACGGCGATGGGGGTTCGAAGCTCGTGGGAAGCGTCATTTACAAAACGGGCCTGCTGCTGGTAGCTTTCGTGCATACGGCGGAGCAGATTGTTCATGGCCGCTTCTATGCCCTGCAGCTCCTGGTCTCCGAGAGAAGGCATACGGTCCTGCCCGGGATCCAGCTCCTGAATGGCTTCTTCCAAACGGTGGAAGGATGCATCGGAGCTTCCCTCGGTCTGGAAGATGGCGTCCGAAAATGTCATCTTGCTCATGGCATCCGCTTTCAGTGCGATGTCATTGATGGGCTGCAGGGTCTGGCGGATCTTCCTGGATTCACCGTACCAGTGGACTGCTATGGAAATGATCTGCGTCAGCAGCAGAGTGCCGAAGAGGACCAAAGAGAAGAAGAGCAGCCGGCTGCAGTTCTCCCGGAGGATCTCGACCCCGGCATCGTCATTTGCAATGTATTCAATGCCCCAGAAACCGTCGCTGCTTTGAAAGCTGCGGCTCCGGAAAAGGGAGAAATCCCCGGTCACCCGGAGCTCGGTGTCCACGATCCAGCCGCCCCAGAGCAGGAAGAAGATCAGAAAATCGAAGCATAGATACATGGCGATCTTCTTTCGGAAGATCATGTTGTGCAGCTTTCGTGTAATGGAATTCATTTTGCGAAGAGGCTGGTCTTCGCGGGATTCAGGCCTCGGATCAAAGTCGTATCCCGGCTCGCGGTCCGTTCTTGTCTGTCTTTCCGCCATGACGGCCTCCTTTCTCAGATGATGGAAATGGTTCGGTAAAAGGTTACTGGATCTCGGACTTGATCACGTATCCGACGCCGCGGATGGTCTGGATCATTTTCACGCCGTAGACATCGTCGATCTTTGCGCGGATGTGGCGGACATAAACGTCCACGATGTTGGTCTCACCCAGATAATCATATCCGCAGACCCGCTCCAGCAGAGTATCACGGGGAAGAACGATATCCATGTTGGAGAGCAGTGTTTCCAGCATCAGGAATTCACGGTTGGTCATCTCGATCAGGGCGCCGTCGTAGCGCACCTCACGCTTCGGCATATTCAATGTGAGCGCACCCCAGCGATAGGTTCCGTCGGTCTGCTTGCCGTTGGCTGCTTCGTCTTCGGGCGTGTTGTGTCCCATGGAAGGTGCCTTCTCGGCATTTCGAAGCACGACACGGATGCGGGCCAGCAGTTCCTCGATGGCGAAGGGCTTTGTGATATAATCGGATGCGCCGGCGTCCAGTCCGGATACCTTGTCCATCACGGCATCCCGGGCGGTCAGCAAAATGACCGGAACGTCGGATACGGTCCGAAGGCGCCGAAGCACTTCCAGACCGTTCAGTCCCGGGAGCATGATATCCAAAAGGATGAGATCGAAACCGCCCTTTTCGGCGATCTCCAGCGCATCTCGTCCGTTTCCGCATTTCATTACTTCGTAGCCTTCATGGCGAAGCTCCAGTTCCACGAAACGCGCCAGTTTCTCCTCGTCCTCAACCACTAAAATGTTTGTCTGCATTTCATTCTCCCTTCTCCTGTATCTTTTGTTACCTGTTTTCACTGCTGATCATCGTCTGCATCGTCGTATTTCTTATCCTCTCGCGCAGCCTGTCTTTCGGAAGCATTTCTGTTACGATAATTATCTGCCATCCAGCTGGTTGCTTTCGTTCCGGCTTCGTCCATGACCTGATTTACTTTGGACAGGTCATCCTTACCCGCAAACT
>CAMPAX010000157.1 GCA_946633495.1 uncultured Lachnospiraceae bacterium
ACCAGCGATGGGAGAGCGCGGTATAATTTCCGCGTTCATCGATTCCGCCGATCTTCAGGCTTTGTTCATAACGTTCGCGTTCCTCTTTCAGCATGCGCTCCGTCTCACGTTTTTCTTCTTCTGTCATGGGACGGCGGTTGTATTTTATAGCGGCGGAAGCACGGATCTGCTCTGATCGGTTGAACTTCCGGAACGCAGCTTCCAGTTCGATCTGTTGGTCCTCCGATAAAGCTTTGTATTCCGCGTAGGATAATTGATGATATTCATGCAGCCATGCTTTAAGTGTCATGTGCGTTCCTCACGTAAGAGTCATATGGTTGTCTGTGGTTGGCAGATGTATGACATTCCGTCAGACAAGAGAATATCCCCGGCTTTTCAGGCACGCTTCCACCTCAGCATAACCGGATGCATACATTACAGCCACCGGAGTAGCATCCTCGCGGCTGTATGAAACGTAGAGATAATCGAGGTTGATGTTGCTGTCCTCTACGTCCTTCAGAAGCTGATTCAGACTGCCCACATTGTCCGGGATCTTCACACAGATCACACGGGAGATCTTGCAGGTGAAACCATTTTCTTTGAGAAGCTGAAATGCGCGTTCGGTTTCATCCACCAGCAGCCGGACGATACCGTATTCGGCACTGTCGTTGGTGATGGCGCAGTAGATATTCAGGTCGTTATCAGTAAGCAGCTGTGTGATCTCGCGCATGGAGCCTTTGCGGTTCTCGGCGAAAATGGAAATCTGTTCGATCATATGGGTTGTTCCTTTCTTCTTTCGGGGTTTTGTGTTGCGTGCAGAATACTCTGCGGGGTATAATAATCCCGGAAAACCATTTTAATATACAAGGGCGGAAAAATCCAGCAGTTTCGTGAACGATAATGAAAGAGATCAAGCTTGAAAAATCTTATATTTCCGTAAGGCAGCCGGACGGAACGCAGACCTACGGGGGGAATCAGGCCTGGCTTACTACGGAGGCAGAGCGTTCCTTTGGGTGCGGCCTGATCGCAGCGGCGGATATCCTGCGGTATCTCGGAGGACGGGAGGAAGATCCCGGAACGGGCAGCACGGTGGAAAAAAAGGATTATCTGGAGGATATCCGGGAACTTGCAAAGGATTTCCGCATTCGTGGGAAGCTCGGGATCACGGGCTTCGGGCTGGCGCGGCGGATGAACCGGATCTTCCGGCGGGAGGCGCTTCCTTTCCGCGCAAAATGGTCCATCGGCAGAAGGCGTCTGGAGCGGCGTCTTCCGGAAATGCTGGAGTCGGATATTCCGGTGCTTCTTTCCGTGGGGCCTGGGTTCTTTCATAAACATCAGCATTTGCCGATGTACCGCAGGACCGTGACCGGGGAATATGAACAGGCGAATACCATGCGGGATCATTATGTGACCGTGACGGGGATCTTCGTGGGTGAACCCGGAGCGGACCATGCCACGGAACGGACCATGCTTCGGCTCTCGTCCTGGGGAAGCAGGTATTATATCGATCTGGAAGAGTATATTCAATATGTGAAGCAGTATGATAATTTCCTGTTCAGCAGTATATTGTATATCCGAAGAGCATGATCGATCATGCTCGATTCAGAAAGAATTCAGAAGAAAAATGAAGGTGCGCGGCATGAAGAAAAGGGCTGAAAAGGGAGAGAAACTGCATATTCTTCTCGTTCTTACGGGTGGAACCATCGGAACCATGGTGGCAGCCGACGGGAAGCGGAGACTGGCTGCCGGGGATGATGTGGAAGCAGCAGATGGGAGATGGATGAATGCCGGATCGGAACCCATGTTGATCGCAGCGCTTCGGGAGAGGGTTCCGGAGCTTGCTTTGGAGTTTTCGGTGCGGATCCCCTATCAGGTGCTTAGCGAGCATATGACATTAAGGCATTTGGAGAAGCTGGCGGAGTGCCTTCGCGGAGAGGATCTGACGGAGTATGATGGGGTATTTATAACCCACGGTTCCGACACGCTGGCGTATACGGCGGCATTTCTCGGAGAACTGATGCGGGGATGCCCGGTGCCTGTGTTTTTGCTGGCGGCACAAAGACCCATTGAGGATACGGAAAGCAACGGAGTGGAGAACACGCTGGCGGCGGTTCAGCTGCTGGAATCCATGACGGAGAGCGGGGACATTTGCGGGGATGCGTATGGAAAGGCAGTCCCCAAATGTTCTGACGGAAATAAGCCGGTTTCCGAAGACAGCAGCAGGTTCGATGCAGGAACTGACAGAAAGGAAATGAAGCCCGCCCCGGTTTATGTGCCTTACCGGAACTCGGACGGGAAGATGTATCTTCACCGGGCAGAGGAACTAAGGCAGTGCGAGCCGGGATCGGATGATTTCTTCAGCCGGGGGATGCGGGAACTGACGGGAAGCATGGAGGTGACAGCGAAGATGCCTTCCGGCAGGGTAAGCGCGGGTGAGGCTGCTGAGGAGCGGTGGAATGTGCCGGACATTTCTCCTACCCCGGATGTTCTTCTGCTTCATCCGTATGTGGGGATCCGTTATGACTGCGTCTCACTTACGGGGATCCGTGCGGTGCTGCATACGATGTATCACTCATCCACGGCACCGAAGGAACTTACGGGCTTCCTGGACCGCTGCGGGGAGGCGGGCGTACCTTGTTATATCCTGCCCTGCGATCCGGAGAATTTTCATTATGAAACTACTGCAGAACTGCTGGAGCATGGGGCGATCCCGCTCAGTGGCCTGACAGAGGAAAGTGCATACATGCGACTGATCCTGGGCGGGAGATGAATCGCATATACCGGACAGACCGTGAGTTCCTGCATGCACATGATTTTGACAAAAGAAAAACGGAATTGATAGACTTTGGAGCGGATTTACAAGTATATTTAGGGAGAAGGTACCGAATCAGTTCGGAAAGAGAGAAGGAGGTTTTGTTACATGGATGTGGAAGCGATCGTAAAAAAGATGACGCTGGAGGAGAAGGCCGCCGCGGTGGAAGGTAAGCTGTTCTGGTTTACCCAGGCGTATCCGGAGCTTGGGGTTCCGGAGGTTCAGGTAAGTGACGGCCCTCACGGTCTTCGTAAAATGTACGGCCAGGGGCTGACCATCACTTCGGTCTGTTTTCCGGCTGCCTGTGCAACTGCATGCTCCTTTGATACGGAGCTGATGGAGAAGATGGGACAGGCGCTGGGAAAGGAATGCCAGGCGGAGGATGTGGCAGTGCTCCTCGGACCGGCGGTAAATATCAAGCGCTCCCCCCTCTGCGGACGGAATTTCGAATACATTTCCGAGGATCCCTATGTGGCAGGGAAGATGTCTGCGGCGCTGATCCGCGGCGTGCAGTCCGAAAATGTGGGAACCTCCATCAAGCATTTTGCGGCAAATAATCAGGAATTCGAGCGTATGTACGGAAGCTCCGAAGTGGACGAGCGGACGCTCCGGGAAATCTATTTTCCGGCATTTGAGATCGCGGTGAAGGAATCCGATCCCTGGACGGTGATGTGCTCGTATAACCGGATCAATGGTACATATTCTTCCGAGAATCCCTGGCTTCTGAATGATGTCCTGCGGAAGGAATGGGGCTTCAAGGGGCTTGTAATGTCCGACTGGGGCGCAGTGTCCGACCGGATCGCCGGGATCGCGGCGGGACTGGATCTGGATATGCCGGGATCCCAGGGCGTGAACAATGAATCCATCGTTCAGGCGGTTCGCACGGGTAAGCTCTCCGAGGAAGCGCTGGATACTGCAGTGACCAATATCCTGAACATGGTTGAAAAATACGTGTCGCATCGGGGTGACGGAGCGGCAGACGGGAAAAAGGCGGAATATCTCCTTGACCGGGCGGCGGATCATGCGCTGGCAACAGAGGTTGCGAAAGAGTGCGTCGTACTTCTGAAGAATAAGGAGAAGGTGCTTCCGCTGGCAAAGGAAGAAACAGTGGCGCTGATCGGCGGATTTGCCGAGAAACCGCGCTTTCAGGGCGGCGGCAGCTCCCATATCAACAGCTATAAGGTGGTATCGGCACTGTCCGTTGCGGAAAAATACGGTGCATTTACATTTAACCGGGGATTCTCCGAGAAGGAAGATGTGATCGAAGAGGATCTGCAGAGGGAGGCGGTCGAGGCAGCGGAAAAGGCCGACAAGATCGTGGTATTTGCGGGACTTCCGGACCTTTTTGAGTCGGAGGCCTATGACCGTGAGCATATGCGGCTTCCGGCCTGCCAGAATCATTTGATCGAAGAGCTGCTGAAGACAGGAAAGCCGGTGATCGTGGTGCTTCACAACGGTTCTCCGGTGGAAATGCCCTGGGCAGACGAGGTGGACGGTATCGTGGAGGCATATCTTGGCGGTGACGGTATCGGCGAAGCAGTCATGGATGTGCTGTACGGCAAGGTGAATCCTTCCGGAAGACTGGCGGAAAGCTTCCCCATGAAGCTGTCCGATAATCCCAGCTACCTGAATTTCCCGGGTACGGAGCATAAGGTAAATTACGCAGAAGGCGTATTTGTAGGCTATCGTTACTATGATACAAAGCAGATGGAGGTCCGCTATCCCTTCGGTTACGGCCTTTCCTATACAGAGTTCCGGTACAGCAACCTGCGCATCAGCCGCGATACATTTACGGCGGCAGAGGGAGTGACGGTATCCGTGGACGTGACGAATATCGGTGACCGCGCGGGCAAAGAGGTGGTTCAGCTGTACGTTTCGGATAAGACCGGCAGCGCGATCCGCCCTGTGCATGAACTGAAGGGCTTCTGCAAACTGGCGCTGGAGCCGGGAGAGACGAAGACGGCTGTATTTACGCTGGATAAGAGAGCTTTCGCGTGGTACGACGTGGAGGACGGAGACTGGCGTGCGTCCAACGGTACTTATGTGATCGAGGTGGGACGTTCCTCCCGTGAGATCGAATACACCGAGGAAGTACATATCATCGGTACGCCGGAGAAACCGCCGGTCATCACGCCGGATGTGCAGATGGGCGAGCTGCTGAGGAGTCCCTACACCCGGGATTATGCGATGGAGCTTTTGAAACCCTTTACCGTAAAATTCACACGGAGTGATTCGGAGACGGATGAAATGGTGGAAGCCGTCATGCGGTTCCTGCCGCTTCGGAGTCTTCGCAGCTTCCAGGGTGTGACCAACGAGACGGTGGATGAACTCTGCAAGGCGCTTCAGGCTCATATCGATGAGCAGCTGAAGGGTGCGCAAAGCCGGTAAGATTCTTCGCTTCGCTCAGAATGACAAGTGGGAAGTTTGTGTGATAAATAATAAAACGACCGCGACGGGGATATCTTACGGCCCTGTCCCGGTCGTTTCTGTATTTAGAGCGGATTCTTCTTTGCGGTCCCGGCTTTGCGGGGGTATGCTTTCGGCGTGCGTCGTTCTTTTCGAATGAGGATCAGCGCCCGGCGGATATCGGAGCCGGGGAGCGTAAGAGGGATCGGCTCCTCATAGTGCCCGCCTACGGTTCGGATGGCGTGCCCGGCGGATTTCAGTTCGTCTTCCACATCACCGGATTTATATGCCAGGAATGTGCCGCCGACCTTTACAAAGGGGAGATCGTACTCTGCCAGCATGGAGAGGTTCGCTACGGCCCGGGATACGGCAAGGTCGTATTTTTCACGGTACTGAGGATCCTGTCCTCCTTCTTCGGCCCGCATATGGACGGCGGTGACGTCCCTTAGCTTCAGGGCGTCGATCACTTCCTGCAGAAATCCGACCCTTTTCTGAAGGGAGTCCAGCAGGGTTACGGAAAGTGACGGGCAGAGGATCTTAAGAGGGATCCCGGGGAAGCCGGCGCCGGTACCGACATCGATGAGCCGGACGG
>CAMPAX010000158.1 GCA_946633495.1 uncultured Lachnospiraceae bacterium
AGATACAAAAACCCCAACATTGTAATATCATCAAACTGATCCGCTTCGCCTACAAAATCCGCAATATCCTTTCGCACAGCCGGAAGCATCTTTGCAGACGGCTCCAGCTTCAAGGTATTCAATACCGCTGCCAGACGCTCCGTTCCGTATTGCTCTTCGTGTACATCAATGGCCTCCGGTATCCCGTCCGTATATACGAACAAACGATCTCCCGGATAAAGATCCATCTCATATTCCCGGTAGCTCATATCCTCCATGGCCGCAAGAGCAAGTCCGTGCTTATCCCGGATATATTCGTAATCTCCCTCTGCCCGCATCAGAAGCGGGTATTCATGACCGGCGTTGGAAGAAATCATCTTTCCGGTGGTAAGGTCAATAATCCCCAGCCACACAGTGACGAACATTTCCGCTTCATTTCCTTCACATAGAGTGTTATTCGCGCGACCAAGGATTTCTGCCGGACCAAGGCCGGATTCCGCAAGACCGCGAATGGCGGTCTTGGCCCGCATCATGAAAAGCGCTGCGGGAATTCCCTTTCCGGATACATCCGCGACCACCATTGCAAGCTTGTCCTTACCTACAAAGAAGAAATCATAGAAATCGCCTCCCACCTCTTTGGCCGGATCCATGGTTGCATAAATCTCAAAATCTTTGCGGGGGAAATCAAAGTTTGCGGGAAGCGAGGATGCCTGTATGGTCCGGGCAAATTCCAGCTCCTGTTCAATTCTTTTTTCCGCTGCGTCGATATAACCCTTCAGCACATCTACAGTCTGATTGATATCGTCCGAAAGAGATGCAAATTCCGAAGATTTTCGGACACTGACCACCTCATTCAGATTCCCCCGGGTGATTCGTCCGAGAGATGCATTGACCAGCTCCAGATTGTTGACGACGATACTTTGTACAAGAAGGGAGATCAGTACATAGATCACCGAGAACAGAACGATCGCCGCGAAAACAGATTCGTAGGTCTGGGCATCCCGATCGGCAAAAACCTCCGTAACAGGAAGTTTTACCAACAGCATAACTCCCTCTTCCAGTTCCTCAAACCGACAGAGCGATTCTGTACCGAAGAGTGTTGCCTGAAAGAATTCCCCCGTCTTCTGTTTATCCAAAATCTTCTGATCGAGAACAGAGATCGTGGTTCCCTTATGATTTCCCAGGATCACATTTCCATTCGCTAAAACGATATCAAACGTCCCTTTTCTTCCCACATGGAAATTCGACAGCAGCTCGCCTGCATCAACCCCTGTTTTTTCCTCATTGCGTCTTAGATTTTTATATGTCTGCCGGATATCCACAGCCGCAGTGGTAAGGATTTTTTTTGCATCCTGTTCCTCGGTCCGTGTCTGCAGGGATATGGAGAACAGAAGATTCACCACAAGGATCGTCAGCGTCACCGCAAAAAGCCAGAACCGAAATCTCTGTGAGACAGAGATCTCCTCTTCCTTTCTTTTGCGGAAAGGATTTTTCCACTCTCCCGCACAGATCATCAGCACTACAGAGGATATCGCCATTCCAAGTCCCGTGAATATGATCATCGGCGGGGAGCAGGTCTTCACCACCTTAAAGGCCATGTCCATGTCGTCTCTGTGAGTAATGAATACCACATACATGTGGAAGACCTCCATCACCGCGCCCATAAAGAAGGCGTAGGTAGCGGACGGCTTTTTTCTCTTGAACAGGAAAATGCGCATCCCCGCAGCTACAAATCCGGCCAGACAGGTGGACACACTGCAGGCGATGCGGGTGAAGCTTCCGACACCCCAGTAGGTTCCCGCAATAAAACGTTCGATCCCCCCGATCAGCCCGGCGATGATGCCGGATATGGGATCAAAGAAGAGTCCGGCCGACAGCGGTCCCATATCACGAACGTTCAACATCATGTCACTGTAATCTACACCGAAATGAGTGGAAAGCACTGCTCCGATCCCGTAGAGAATTCCGATGACGGTCCGAAGCAGCCATTTCATCCTACGGTTCTTCGTGAACTTCCATAATAAAGCGGTAAGGATTACATACATCGCCGTAACCGCCGTCATTTTGATGATCATGGTCAGCATTCTACTTACCCCTTCCAACCTCTTCAATCAGCAGGTATTTCTGTCCTCTGTCCGGACGTTCGCGATAATCGCTACATCATGACTCTCACAAAACAAATGCTCCTTTTGCGATATATGAATCAAGACTAAAAATGATGTCCTGCTTCATTTTAACGCAAAAGGAGCACTATTACAATGGACTGTCCGCTTTTCAAATATCTATAAACCTACCTTACTTGCCCTACTCTCCTTCCTGCATGCGGTTCTGGATGCCCAGGAAGATCGGTACGCCGCTGGCGTTATCCACGATGCCGTAAATGAATGGCCTGTCCAGGATCACCTCATACGGCACCGGCTGATCGAGTGCGGCACCATTTTTCTCCATGGCAACCACGGTTGCGGCTGCTGCCTCGGTTCCGTAACGATCCAGCTTCAGGCTGGTCTTCTGGATCACTTTGCTGATATACACCGGATCACTGTCCTCCGTGACCATGGCGCCGAAGCATGCATCGTCACGGCTGAACGCCTCCTGCATTCCCAGCGCTTTCAGGGAATCATTCAGAAGGACTCCGTACTCAACCTTGAACTCCGGAATCTTTGCATTTACGCCACGTTTCGTATCCGCATTCCTATATGCCTCGGAGAAGAATTCCCCATCCGTAGACACGATCAGTTCCAGATACTCCTCGGCCGTCTGCCCCTCCGGAGGAAGGATCGCCACAAAGGTATACTCTCCGCCCTTATACGGCCGGATCAGTCCGATCCCGCCGTTCCAGAGGATGGCACGGCGCTCATGGGTGCTCATCATATTCACGTTGGAGACGGTTCCGTCTGCATTTGTAAAGGTCCCCTTCTGAACCCGCTCATCCTCCACCGGATCCTGCCATGCACCGTCGAACGCCAGCGCATTGATCAGCAGGATCACGGTATCCTCTGTCAGGCTGTCCAGGATCTTCGGGATCCGGTCCCGGGTATTCTCCTTCACCCAGTCATTGACCTTCTGAACCGTGCTTTCGTCAAAAGGCTCTTCGAAAAACTCTGCGCCGTAAGCTTCCATCACATCGGCCACAAAGCTTTCCCGAAGCTGCACGGTATCATTCGTCTTCGACCAGACGGAATTGGACACCTGCCAGGAAACCTTGTCCGGATATTTCGTAGAGGTCATCCGTCCTGTAAGCGCAGACATTTCCGAGTTCAGATCTGCCGGCGCCGCATTGCAGCCCGGCATAAGGACCTGCATCATTTCCTTCTGCGTGTTGCTGTCCGTATCAGAGCCGGTGGCCGTCATTCCCAGCGCCATCTGCGCGGAAACCGGACTGATCAACACGTTCTGCCCCTGGGTCTGCTCCTGCTCGCAGACCTGCTGCAGCAGGCGGAAGCCGCTTTCGGAGAGCGCCGCACTGCATGCATCCCGCTCCGTGAGATCCTCCAGGAGCGCGCCGTCCTCACCCATGAGATACCGCTTCCCTTTCACCGTGATCTCACCGGTCTTCATGGCACCGTTTCCACCGAGGAAATACCATTTGCCTTTCTCCTGCAGCCAACCGGTACGCATACGGCCGGACTTGTTCATGTAGTACCATTTTCCGTTATCCCGGACCCAGCCGGTGCGCATGGAACCGCCTATGCCAAGGTAATACCAGTCGCCGCCGTCCCTGATCCAGCCCGTCTGCATCCAGCCCTTTGCGTTAAAATGATACCATTTTCCTCCCACCTGCAGCCAGGACGCTGCCGGCCAGGTTCCGTCGGAATATCTGTACCACCATTTTCCGTTCTTTGCATGGACCCATTTTCCGGATGCGTCAGAGGCAGTTTTGGCCGAAACGCCTGCATTCACAAACAGACTCATGAATAAAGCCGCCGCCAGAAGCACTGCCGTGAGTCTTCGCAATCTTTTTCCGGATCTTACCATAGTCTCATCCCCCTTCTATTATGTTCAAATACGCCTCACATCAATAATCCAGATAGTATGTCTTCCCGTTGATCTTCCGGACACCCCACAGCTCTCGTCCGTCAGATCCGAAGTAATGCGGATGGCCATCGATCATCACCAGCCGATCACGGACGGCCACACCATTTTCATCCGCGTAATACCGGGTATAACCGCGTTCTCCACCGACCAACGTATTGCAGGCCAATGCTCCGTCTTTCCCGAGGAGGTACTTTTTTCCACCGGAGGTTACGGCCATGGACGTAACCGGATTTCCTTCCCGGAAATAATACCACTTACCTCCCAGCTTATGCCAGCCGTCATCATATGTGCAGAGCTTTATCAATGCGCCGCTTTTATCAAACTGATAAAGTCTCCCCTCGATCAGCTGCACTCCGGTTACGATCCCGTCCTCTCGCTGATAATACAGTTTTCCATCTACCCGATACCAACTTTTCCAACTGTTTATGTAGGTTTTGGAATTCACGCCGAAATAATACCACTTCCCATCGATCGTTTTCCAGCCCACGAATTTCAGCGCCTGCCCGTTTACGTTATTATAATAGCACCCATCGTCCCCGGAACCATGATATTTTCCATACCACACATTCTCAAACCCCGGACCTCCGATCATGCGGCTGTCCTCGAAGGTATATTCCTTCCCACCGATGGAAAGGGACCCGTTTACCAAATCGATCCCCTTAAAGTAGTACCATTCATTACCGGACTTCTTCCATCCATCCTTCAGCCGCTTACCAAGGGTGCTCTGCAAAACACCGTTATCATCAAAGATATACCAGGTTCCGTTGATCTTCCGGACACCGGTAACACGGATATGATCCCGGAAATAGTACCATTTCCCTTCGAGCTCCAGCCACTCATTCTCTGCCAGCCTGCCGCCGGTCTTCACATACATTCCGTTTTCCTGTTCCTGATTCACCCGGACCCATCCGGCCTTCTTCTGATATGCACCGTTTTGTCCGACCCAGTAACCATCGGGGGTATTGGTGCTTCGCAGCATCTCCCCCGCCTTCACATAATACTTTCCGACCCAGCCATTGACCGGAAGCCCGTTTTGATAATAATACCATTTACCGCCATACAGTGTCCAGCCATCCGCCATATCTTCCTTTGAGACAAACTCCCCTGTCGAGGAGACTCGGATCATCTGCGGACTTTTTTCAAACGACTCATGATAAGTATTGATCCTTATCTCGTTAGGTTTCTGGATATCCAGATAATCCTCTGTTACAAGTAATCCATTGCTGCCAAAGAGATAGGTTTTTCCGTCTATTACCCTCGTTGTCCCCATTACAACATTCCCTGTAACAGGATCCACATAATACCGTCCATACCCACTTTCATACCAGCCTTTTTTCACCATGTGACCATTGCTGTCAAAAAGCTTTGTTTCAATGGATATGAAACGTCCTGTATCCGGTTCACGCATAATGATCGATTCAATACCATTTTCCTTCATTTTACCGTCATAATCAAAGTAGTAGGTCTGATTTCCGATGGTCATCAGTTTTTCCTTCACAAGCGATTCCCCGTCAAAATAATACCAGCTCCCGCTGATCTTATTCCAGCCGTTTTTCAGTTTTGCCTCGCAGACTCCATCCTCCCCATATATGTAGAACCCCGTCCCCGTCTCCACGATGCCGGTCATCATTCTTCCCCCTTCACCGAAATAATACCATTTCCCGTCGATCTTCTGATCCCCGGTCAAAAGCTCACCGGAGGCAGTCGCGTAATATGTTACAGCACCTCCAAAGGCCTT
>CAMPAX010000159.1 GCA_946633495.1 uncultured Lachnospiraceae bacterium
TGCGCGACATGTCAACATCTAATGTGCAAATTTTCAAATTATTTTTATATTATTCATTAAATTGTCAGACATTTCTGCCAATTTCACCGATGGTTCTTTTACTTCGTTTTCTGCTTTTTCTGGATGATCAGCTCCCGGTCTCCGACCGTATCTTCCAGGATTCCCCGAAGAAGCTTCTCCGTCTGTTCCTCGGACTTTGCCTTCAATTCATCCAGATTTGCATTTGCCGATACATCATTCTCCGCTGCCTGGATTGCCGTGGCCACATCCTCTTTATCACTCCAGTTAAAGATGGCATAACTCTGATCATAGAAATCTATGGAATTGGAATCCACATGGACCGACTGGATCTCCGTCTCCGGCAAGGTTATGATGACATTTTTACTGTTCACATCCACTTCTATCTTGGAGAAGTCGATTCCCGCCCGCACCGTAGCGGTATATTTCATGGTGAACCCCTTCTTTGTCAGGAACGGAATGGAACCGTCCTCAAACTGGACAATGCCGGTATAGGTAAGCTCCGCCGTGGTCAGTTCACTGACCACCTCCATCTTCCCGGTGATATACTCCGCAGTGATCTTCGGTTCACTCTTGCCGAATAAAAATGTCTTCAGCCAAACCCCGGCCATGATCAGAAGTACCACCACCGCGATCAGAATGACGGTTCGTGTCATCTGATTGAGGTTTGACCACCACAAACTGCGCCGGGTGGCTCGATCCGTACGATCATCTCTCATGCTTTTTTCCTCCTGTTTCATTGTGTGATATTTGGGTCAAAAGGTAATTCCCCAAAGTTTATGACAGGATCAAAAAATCCAAATCCATATTTCCCGCTTATTTTTTTACACGCTGCAGCAACTCGTCCAGTCTCTGCATAGCCAGATTGAATTCCTGTTCGGAAATGCTTCCCTTCGCAAAGCCTGCCAGCTCCAGAACACGGATCAGCTCTTCAAGAGCCGGCGAATCCACTCTGTCTCCGTCAACCTTTACCGGTTCCCGATATTCCATATATTCTGTATCCGGTACTCCCGCGGAGCGCCTTCTGTCATACAGGCACTCCATCTGCTCCCGATAATTCACACAGGCAGAAAGTTCTTTATCCTTCCTGCGTCGGTGCATGGCGCGACTGTAATAAAGGATCAGTTTCTCTGACCAGTTTCCTTTCCTGTAATCTGCATGATACCGGATCACAGGCCGCATCTTAAGTCCCAGTACCCCAAGTCCGACCAGAACAAATACGCCAAATGCCGAGAAAATGATGATGCGGACCACTTTATCATCGATAGCGAGCCGGAATCCACCGCCGCCACCGCCGCCGTCTGTTGAATTATCTTCTTCACCGTCGCCGAACCAGCGATTGAAGTTCTCCCAGAAGGAAGAGGTTCCGTCATCGGAATCAAGGGTGCTGGAGGGAGTAACCTCCGCCACTTCCCAGCCTTTTCCGTCGATATAGACCTCTACCCAGGCATGAGCGTTGGCATCGGAAGCATTTACGGTAACGAGTGCCGTACGTCCCAGGGCATTATAGCCGGAATAATACTGATCGTATTTTGCCTCACCATCCTCAGCCATCACACCACGGGACAGGACCTGTTCATAGGAAATGGCATAGCCTTCGCAGTACCTCGCCGGAATTCCCACGGAACGGAACGCCAGAACTGCGGCACTGGCAAAATGCGCACAGTATCCCTTCTTGTTTTTCGTCAGGAAATAGTTCACGAAATCCTGGTTTCTCGGGGTCGCGCCGGGTCGGATGGTATAGGGAACATTTGCTTCGTAATATGCACGAAGCCGTTCCACATTTTCCTCCGGAGACAGGTTCTTCGACATTCCCGAATCCAGAACAAGTCCGTTCACCGCCGCCTGATTCGCATCCGGAACCACCAGATAATCCGAATTTACCCCGCCGGACTCCTGCCGGAGAAGACTTCCGTCGATCAAAGGATAGTATACCACTTCCTGTGACTTTCCGCGATATAATTCTCCCTGCTCTTCATCTGTATAATAGGGATGATAGGTCTGGGGTGCAGCTTCAATGTTCTGAAGGATCATCACGCCCCGGGCCGCCTTTTCATTTCCGTCCTCATAAGCCTTCCGAAGGATCTCTGTCTCGCGAAGGTTCTGCCCTTCGGGGGTCTTGTAATCCGAGGGCTGAGACCAGTAATTCTCTCCCGGATGATATTGCATGCCGATGAGGTTCTTGATATAGAGTGTATCAAAACTGTATGGCGTAAATGTGACCGAAAGATCCGGCATATAATCCAATCGGATGGAGTTCACGCCGCCCAGCTCGCCGCTGGACAGACCGCCGTTGTTCGGGTACCAGTTCCAAAGCGCGGAGAATCCCAGCATGATCATATTCTGCACATGCTCCCGGGTAGCCTCCTTGTATGGGTTCTGTTCTCTGGAATAAACGTAGGTATCTCTGGGGCGGACCACATTTACAACACCGGCGATGATCACCACCAGCCCAAGCGTCACAAGCATGCCCTGCCTCAGGGATTTATGATCCAGGCCGTAGGTCATACCCCATTTTCGGCGTTTGAAGATATGATCGTTTCGGCTCAGAGTAAAATGCCTGCCGCATTTCAGAACAAAGGTCATGCAGACTCCGGAGATCACCATCAGAGAATACAGAAGTTCCGGCTCCTTCTCCATGTAAAGAGCGATCAGGTTGATGGTGATTCCGAGAAATGCCGCGATCATATATCTTGCGCGTCGCAGGATATAGTTGTTCAGCAGGATATTGACCGCGATTCCGATGAGCGTCACCGCTACGGTAATGGCTACATACCGGTTTGCGATCCGCTCGTTGTAATGCTGCAGACCTTCCGCATCGAAATACAGGGTTGCCCATTCATTTGTGTCGTTAACGATGGCGTAGAAACCGCTGTTGATATAATCCCGGAACAGATACAGCATTCCGGCATAAATGGCAAAAAACACCAGATAGCCCAAATTCTCGGACTTCCAGCTGTGATAAAGGCACGCACAAAGAAGTGCGGTGACAAGAATCACCACATGAAAAATCACCCGTGAGAAATCGATCTCCATGGCAGTCAGGTAACTTCCTATGCCGCCTGCCGTGATGAGATAGACGATGAAGCCCTTGATCAGAAGCGTCCAGTAACGATTCTCTCCGATCTGATAGACAGCAGGATCGATGGTCACGCCCTTGCAGATCGGGATCTCCCTGAGATCCTCGTCCACCCAGGCCGATCTGCGGATCCTTTTTTTCTCCGCCTTTGCAGCCTTCTTTTCCTCCTTCGAAAGAGGTACAGCCGTATTCAGTTGGTTAGTCCTGTTCGACAACCTCGGCATCTGCTTCTCCATTTCCGTAACAAATATGAACGTAGGCCTTCAGCTCGGGATGGATGCTCTGCATCAATTCCCGGGTCTTGTCCCGGTTCTCGTAAACCTTATCATAATAAATGTCGGCAAAAGCTGCCCGGAGCGATTCCCGGCTTATGATCTGCCGCTCTTCAAAGGCGAAACGGCCTTCGCTCCACCACATCAGCCGGACATAGATCTGTTCATCCACAAAGGATTCGCATACCCCGTAAGTAAGGGACAGGATCTCGTCCACCTCCTGATCCTCACCGGAAAGCTCCGTCAGGATCACCATTTGCTGATCCGACATGGAGACCCGGTCCTTCACCATCAGGATATCCCGCTTCGCCGAAAGCTTCCAGTGGATCGACATCAGCTTGTCTCCGGGGATGTATTCCCGCACATCGGACACATCCGAGAAGTCATGTCCGCGTTTCATGGTCTCTTCACTCTCGGTCATACCTCGGGACATATCGGAAAGATTTCCCTTCTTTGTATCCGCTCCCCGGGGATAGATCACTACCTCCGTGGTGGTCTGGCTTTTCTTCGACAGGGAAATGATCCCCAGAAGATCCCGCATGGTAAAGCCGTCCATCTGATAACGGTACATTCCGTTCATGGAATAACGGATGGGAATCATCTGTTCGTAAGTGGTGTGCATCTGGATCGGAACCGAGATGCGTGTGGTACCGGAATCCTGAAAGAAGCAGTTCTCCGTCCGCAGGATCAGATTCGCGTCAAAGGAGAAGAGCCAGCTTGGATTTACCACCCGAAGCCGAAGATACCCCATCTCATCCCGGTATTGCTCCCTCTCGGGCGCCATCAGCGTCACTTCCACAAAATGCCGGAGGATGAATACCGCACCGATGGACAGGAAGGGCACGACCGACAGGATGATAAAGAGCATCAAAAAGAAATGGCTCCGCAGGAACCAGAAAAGAAAGGTCACCAGTGCGTACTGGACCAGGTATGCTATGATTCTTGACACGTGGATCCTTGTCTTCACCACTGACTCCTTTCCCTGAAACTCTCCCCGGAAGAAAATCCTCCGTCCGCGTATCCCCGCGGCACCGGAACCGTCTGTAATGGCTGCGTGTAAAGGTCTATCCCCGCGGTGCCGGAACCGTCTCCAGCAGCATGCGGATGGCGCCATCCATATTTACCCCCTGCGCGCGGGTGCGCTGTCCCAGCTTGACTCTGTGTCCCAGAGTTTCCCGGGTCACGGACTGCACATCCTCCGCAGTCACAAAATCCCGCCCGCTGATCACCGCCATGGCTTTTGCCATCTTAAGGATCGCGATGGTTCCACGGGGGCTGGCTCCCATGGAGAAAAGATCGCTCTTACGGGTCATTTCCACAAGATTCACGATATATTCGTAGATCACATCATGTACAAAGAGGTCGTTGGCTTCCTGCCGGAGAGCCTTCAGCTCTTCCACGCCCAGAACCGCTTCCACGGTATTGATGGGATTTAATGCATTTCCCTTCAGGATCTTCACCGCGTCCTCATGCTCCGGATATCCCATGGAAAGGCAAACCATAAAACGGTCCAGCTGAGATTCCGGCAGAAGCTGGGTTCCCGAAGAGCCATACGGGTTCTCGGTGGCGATCACGACAAAGGGCTCCGGAAGCTTCCGGGTTACACCGTCCACCGTGGCCGTGCCTTCTTCCATAACCTCCAGCAACGCAGACTGCGTCTTCGGTGATGTACGGTTGATCTCATCCGCCAGAAACAGATTACAGAAGACGGAGCCCGCCCGATACTCAAATTCCCTGGTAGCGCTGTTATACATGGAGAAGCCCAAAATATCACTGGGAAGTACGTCCGGCGTAAACTGCACGCGCTTATAATCCAGAGAAAGCGCCCTCGCAAATGCCGTCGCCAGCGTGGTCTTCCCCACTCCGGGGATATCCTCCATCAGGATGTGTCCTCCGGCGATCACCGCCGCCAGTACCTTCCGGACCACATGCTCCTTACCCTTGATCACCTTATTTACATTGTCCTGCACAAGCTGAATCTTCTGTACGTCTGCCATAGTCTTCCTCATTTCCTTTATTTTTCAACCCCGAAATCCCTGTACGGATCCCGGGAAACCGTTTTTTTCGCATCACGGGTTCCTTTCATGAAATCCCACGTCTGCCATTCTATCATTTCTCCCCGGCCGATGCATTTCAATTATTCTTTATATATCACCAAAGGGGGCTTCTCCTTCGAACATCATGCCTACATTATAGCGAAAAAACGCCCTTATGACAAATATCTGATATGATTATCTCGGAAAAACCAGGAAGATTGAAAAAAACTCCGCCGCATGGTATAGTGATGCTGGAGTAAAGAGGCAATAATATGATGATAGGGTCAAAAGGTCCGAGCGACGCGCTTGCGCGGTCGCTT
>CAMPAX010000160.1 GCA_946633495.1 uncultured Lachnospiraceae bacterium
CGGATCGGATTGCCGGAGCCGTCATAAAACTGGAATGCCTCCAGCGCAAACCAGGAAAAGGCTTCTTCCTGTGAGGCAAAAAGCACCGGGTACCCTTTCTCTTCGGAATTGATAATGGTATGATCCGGCGGCAGTGTCGTCAGGAGTTTTCCGTTGGACATGGCACGGATGGTAAACCGGGAATCATCCCAGAGCATGATCCGGAACAACTCGGCATCCTCGCAGTTTACCGGTATGATCTTCTCTCCCTCCAGACCTGCGAACCTGGTTTCTCCAAGACGGATACGCACATAGGGATAGAGTGCTTCTGAAATCAGAGCATTCTGAATTCCTTCCCTCAGCGTTACCTGATGGCTGGTGATTCCGCTGTACCAGTCCATAGGACAGCGATCCGCAAAAGGTCCCAGAAGAAGGATCTTCTCATCTTTTGAAAGCGGAAGCGCCGCATCCTCATTTTTCAAAAGAACCGCCGCCTCGGCGGATGCCTCTCTGCTAAGACGCCGCCCCTCAGGCGTATCCACGCAGGAAGCATTATATACACTTTTCGGAAATGCCATATCCCCCGCTGCCGAATCCAGGAGGCCCAGCATGG
Organism: uncultured Lachnospiraceae bacterium; assembly: GCA_946633495.1. Taxonomy (GTDB): domain Bacteria; phylum Bacillota; class Clostridia; order Lachnospirales; family Lachnospiraceae; genus Eubacterium_Q. Next base: position 593 of record CAMPAX010000160.1, read on the forward strand.
AGCATGCCGTAAGTCGGTTCAGAGCGATACGATCGATCTCTGATTCCGAAAGCAGTCCTTCATCCAAAGCCTCTTTCAGACCGGCACGGATCACATCGGCATTCTCGGCAAAGCAGTCCATTCCCGCATGGATGGCTTTGACCAGCGCCTCCGGAATGGAAGCCGCCTCCTTCTGCCGTTCTACCGACAGCATGATGACTCCGCCGTCACCGGTGACAAATGGCAGTCCCCGATCCTTAAGACGGGTTTGGATCTCCGGATTAAAGGTATTCGGAACTCCGTTCACATAGTTGTAGGAGGACATAACCGCTATGGGATCGGCATAGTCAATGATCTCTTCAAAAACACGGATATAATATGAATCCTTCAAATGCTTCGGAATATTGCTGTCCGCAAGGCTCCTGTCATTCTCCACATTATTTCCGTAGAAATGCTTCAGCGTAGCTCCGCAGCGTACGTATCTCGGATCTTCTCCCGCCATTCCCAGGATATATTCTCCGGCGATCCGGGACGTGAGGTGCGGGTCCTCACCATACGCCTCTTCATTTCGTCCCCAGCGGGGATCCCGTTCCATATCTACCGTAGGTGCCAGCATAACAAGAGCATTATGAAGACCGTCATTGTAAAGGCTTCTCCCTTCCGTACCCACCAGGTCTCCTACCCTTCGCATCAGTTCCTTATCCCAGGTTGCCGCAAATCCTACCGGATTCTGAAAAATGGTGGTGCATACCGGGTCGCCCAGCCCGCTGTCAAAGCTCTGATCGTGACGCGCCTGTACACCGTGTGCCGCCTCGCCCAGAGCCTCCAGCGGAGGAAGACCTGCTGCTGTCCTGTCCTTCGCATTCCCGCTGATCACCAGGAGTTTTTGTTCCAGGGTAAGTCCCTCCAGAAACTCCGTCGCTGCTTTTCTGTGGTATTCATGATCTCTTTTCATACGGTATCCTCGTTATCATTCGTATGACAATCCGCTTTTCATGATTCACCTGCTCACTTTCGGTTATTGCTCCGGTTTTTTTACATTCTCGTCATAGGAATCCTTCTGATAAACCCGTACATAGTCCACATGCATGGCCACATTTTCATCAAAGACAAGATCCGGATCCGGATCTCCCGGCCAGTCCCCGCCTACCGCAACATTCAGGATGATATGGAAATCCTGATCAAAGGGTGCCGGATAGGGTTTTTCTTCTCCGTTGGAAGCAGTAAACCAGTCGCCGGTTTCGAAGAATTTTTCACCATCCACATACCAGCGGATCAGTCCTGGAAGCCATTCCACTGCAAACACATGATATTCTTCCGAGTAATTCGCCCCGTTCGACACGGAACCCTGCCGCTGCTCATGCGGATCTCCGAAATGGATGGTGCCGTGTTCCTTCGTCGGGTCATTGGATACCACTTCCATGATATCGATCTCTCCGCAGCGCGGCCAGTTACCATAGAGGGACGTCTGGGTAGGAAGCATCCAGAACGCCGGCAGAAATCCTTTTCCCTTCGGGATCTTGATCTTTGCTTCCATCAGTCCATACTTAAAATCATGCTTTCTGGAGGTATTCACACGGCCGGAATAATAGGACACTTTTCCGCTGTCATCCACTTCCTTCGTCGGCTGGATCACCAGCTCGCCGTTCTTTACAAAAGCATAATCTTCGGTATTTTTGTAAGCCTGGAGTTCACGGTTGACCCACCCGGCTTTATGCGCTTCATAGTTCCAGTCATCCTTGGAGAGCTTTCGTTCTTCCTGATCAAAATTCTCCTCCCATACCAGATGATACTCTGCGCTGTCCGGATACTGCTGGTACTCATCCGGCTCCTCCGGCTTATAGGCTTCGGTAACCTCTTCCGTAACCGGCTCCGTCTCGGGTTCTGTCTTTTGTTCCTCAGCCTTATTTAATTCGGTATCGTTTCCTGCTTCCGTTGCTGCCGAAGCGGTGACAGCTTCTGTGGCCACCGGAGCGGAAGTTGTAACGGTTTCCTCCTTACCACAGCCCGCCAGAAGCGTCAGGGACATGGTCATGGCCAATGCGGCACATACGATCTTTTTTTTCATAGCATTCTCCTTACGAAAACTTCCCACAGGTAAAATACCACTCCGCAGGCGCGTCTTCCGGCCCTCTCATCATTTTATCTCATCCAGCTTCTTCTCGATGGCTTTGATGATGATCTTCAGTGCTTTGATCCGTGCATACTTCTTGTCATTGGATTCCAGGACATGCCAGGGTGCATATTTTGTATTGGTCTTTTGCAGCATCTCATCCACAGCTTCCTCATAGAGATCCCATTTCTCCCGGTTTCTCCAGTCCTCATCCGTGATCTTCCACTGCTTCTCCGGTGTATTCTGACGTTCGGTGAACCGTTCCAGCTGGGTATCCTTGTCGATCTGGACCCAGAACTTGATCACCACTGCATTCCAGTCCGCCAGCTCTTTCTCAAACTCGTTGATCTCGTTATATGCCCTCTGCCAGTCATTTTCGGAGCAGAAGCCCTCGAGACGTTCTACCATGACACGTCCGTACCAGGTCCGGTCGAAAATGGCGATATGCCCGTCCTTCGGCAGGCGGTTCCAGAATCTCCATAGATAATGCCGTGCCTTCTCCGCAGGTTCCGGACTGGCGATGGGATGCACCTCATAACCTCTCGGATCAAGAGCCGCTGCCACACGTTTGATATTTCCGCCCTTTCCTGCAGCGTCCCATCCCTCATAAGCGATGATTACCGGGATCTTCTTCAGGTACAGCTCATTATGCAGCTTCTTCAGCTTCTTCTGAAGGGCGTCCAGTTCTTTCTTATACTCTTCGTCCGAAATGGATTTATCCAGCGCGATCTCCGAAAGCTTCGGAATGCTCTTCATGGGGAACACGTTCTGAAGCATCGGCGGTTTCTGCTTTGCTTCCATATTGGTAAGTGCCGTGTCGATGGAAGCCACCAGGATCTCCGTCATCTGAAGCTCAGACCATTTCTTGCTGGCAGCATCAATGAAATACCAGGGTGCCACGAACTGATTCGTGGTCTCCAGATACTCATCATATACATCAAGGCACTCCTTATAGTGCTTGTTCTGCCATTTATCCGCGTCGGACACACGCCATTTCGTAACCTTATCCTTCTCAAGTTCCTCCAGGCGCTTTCTCTGTTCCTTCTCGCTGATGTGGAAGAAGTACTTAACCACTAAATATCCGTTATCATTCAGCTGCCGCTCAAAGCGCTTGATGCTGATCAAGTGCTCCCGGTATGTATCCTCACTGATCTTCCCATGCAGGAGCTGTCCGGTCACCTCTCCCATCCAGCTTCCGTCAAAGAAGGAGAACTGTCCCTGTTTCGGGATCCGTACAAAATAGCGATACAGGAAAGGACGTCTCAGTTCCTCCTGTGTGGGCTGCGACAGAGTTTCACATTTAAAGAATCTCGGATCCAGTCCCTTGATCACCCGTCCAAGAACGCTTCCTTTTCCGGCGGCTCCCCAGCCGTCCAGAATCACCAGTACCGGCAGCCCCTTCTCCTTAATGGCTGTCTGACGTACGGCAAGTTCCGCTCTCGCCTTCTCCAGGCGCGTTGCGATCTCCTCTTCCGAGGGCATTTCTTCTTTCACCCATTCTCTCAGCATAGTGTAACCTCCCTTTTTTGCCTGCCGCATCTCGTACCCATCAGGATCACCGAGGATCCAGCGGATCAGCTTCGATCGATAACGATCCGCGGCTCATCATTCCACCCCAAATAACACCCTACATCAGTTTACAGATTTTTAAGATTCCTTCGATATCCTTCTTCTTCAGGCTCTTTATCAACGCCTTTCTACGTTTCCACATAAAGCCGATCACGAAGAGTCCCACCGCTCCTACCATGATCCAGCGAAGAATATTCATGTCATACAGCAGCGTCATGGAGATACCAAGGACGCAGGAAACCACCAGAACGGTCAGGTTAAATCGAATATTATAGATCCCGTGCCTGCCCATCTTTCTTACGAAAAGGTAATGGATAAAGAAGAGGGCCACATATCCTGCCAGAGTGGTGTAAGCCGCAGCCACATAACCGAACAGCGGAACAAAGATCAGGTTCAGCAGAATATTCAGCAGGGCCGCAGCAAAGGTGCCCATCATGATCTGCTTCTGTTTCTTGTAATAGAATTCGATGTTCACATACATGGTATAGAGCATCTGCGCGATGTATCCCAGCATTACGGGAGGGATCACGCCCACCGCATCCATGTATTTCCGGCCGCCCATCACGAGCAGCAGCTCCGGTGCCAGAAGTGTGAGAAGCAGTACGCCTCCGGCAAAGATCAGGATGATGGGACGTGCTACCACGCCGATATCCTTATCCTCTTCCCGATGAAGCTTCTCATAGACCCAGGGCGCCCAGGCCTGATTCACGGAGGCCCAAAGCAGATTGACGATCATGGCGCAGCTGTAGGCCGTGGAATACATGGCGTTTGCTTCCTTACCGTCAAAATGCGTGATCATGACGCGGTCACAGGCGGTAAGCAGTGTATTTGACATGAGGTGCAGCACCATGGGCAGGGCAATGGGGATAGCGAATTTCACATAGGACAGCTTAAAGCATCTTCCCCGCGCCAGAATAAAGATATAAATGGCCAGCGAAACCGCGATCCATACGCCGTGATAACTGATGACACGGACGGAAAGCTGCTCATCCTCCGGTACCATCAGCACAAGAAGCAGAGACAGAAGCACCGAGACGACCGCCGGGATCAGTGAGGTTATGATGGTCCCTTTGTATTGCATATAGACCCGGAACTTCACGTGCAGACAGCTGAGGGCCGGATGCACCAGAAGGTACAGGAACATTACGTGGAGCATATACTCCGATATGCCCATCCAGGATGTCAGCTGTTCCGTAAAGAAACAGGCTATGCCGTAAAGTGCCGCCGTGATCATGGTTCCTGCCAGTACCACCGTGGACATGAACTGATAGATCTTGCCTTCATACTCGTAATGTGCCAGATTAATGGAAGTATAAAGATCCAGAGTCAGTACCGGAGAAAGAATGGCGATCCACGATATTAAGTTGCTGTATGCACCAACGTCTGTCTTCGTCATGATCCTGGCGAAGATCGGCATCGTGATGAAAGAAAGTCCCTTTAAAACAAACGTACAGATGGTGTACCAGGTCCCT
>CAMPAX010000161.1 GCA_946633495.1 uncultured Lachnospiraceae bacterium
TTGTCATCCTGAGCGAAGCGAAGGATCTTAAATGCGAAGGAATACAGTGTCCGCGGCGCTGCGGACCTGGCCGCAAATTGCAATTCACGAAACTGGAAGAAGCGATGCACATTAAGAAACTGACAAAACGGAATAAGATATTTGGAATCCTGGCGATCATATGGATGGTGGTGATCTTCTGCTTCTCTGCGGCGGACGGAAATGAGTCTTCGAAAACCAGCGGGTGGGTCGGGAAAATGATCGGTCACATCTTCGTGTCGGGTTTTGATGAAATGAGTGAGTCCGAGCAGGCGGCATGGGCGGAAAAGATCGAATATCCCATAAGAAAAGCGGCTCATGCAACGGAGTATGCGCTGCTTGCGCTTCTGGTGTTCGGAGCGCTTCCTCTCTCCGGCTTCCAAAGATATGCGGCAGCCTGGCTCTTTGCGGTATTCTATGCCGGAACAGATGAATTCCATCAGCTCTTTGTTCCGGGAAGAGCGGGGAAGCTGTTTGACGTTGGAGTCGACAGCCTTGGGGCGTTGACCGGATTGCTGATTCTGGCCGGGATCCGTTGGCTCCATTATCGTAAAAACCCTCCGAAATGATATTCGGAGGGCAAAAGTCTATGATTCACTTATGATCTCGCTGTTCACCTTGGTGATGGCCCGGGGCAGTGCATCCCGGGAGTTGTTCCAGGGTTTATCCTGATTTCGGTGGTCGAACTTGTCGATAAACCAGGAGGTATCGGCGTTGACACGTTCCAGATTCTCGAAGAATACTTTGTTCAGCACGGTGAGCAGTTCATCTGCTTCGTTTTTCCCTAAGCGGCTGACAGCTTCTTCGTAAAGCCTTCCGTAATGGGACATGCAGAATCCTTTACAGCCCGCAACCTTGCCGCGGAAGTCTTTTTCTTTCTTCCAGAGATAGAAGAAAGTATCTACATAACGATCGAAGACCGGAGTGATGCGGCTGCACACAAAGCAGGTGCTCTCCACGGTGTGGATGAGTTTACAGACAGGGGATTCTCCTGTCTTTTTTGACAGAAAGCCTCCGCGTTCACCGGGTCCCCGGTCCGCTGCGGCATGGAGATCCTTCAGCAGCTTATTCATATGGGTATTCATCATCAGAGCCAGTCCCAGCCGGTTCTTCTCGGAATACAGTCTGCGAATATGGACGGAACAAAATCCGAGTTTATCGGTCACTTCCCGATTATCATCCTCCATGTAACTGGGCCCTAAGGTGAATTCGATGGCGGAATCCTCGATCTTCTTTTTCATTTCACAAAGTGGACATTCCGAATCGCCCTCAAAAGCTTCATTTACAGGAATTGTAAAAAGTTGTTCTGCCATGGCTGCCTCCCGGATAAATGCAGTACATTGCACACGTAGTGTGCGTGCTGCGGATCATCAGCCGGGGGCAAAATACTTTTTGTCCCCGGCATCACAATATATTAGTGGTATTTTTCGACAATATAATATAAAATAGAAATGCCTGCTTTCATTTTACACTACCGGTCTATGGTATGCAAGCAAAGCAGAGCATATACACATTATTGAAATGTGGGGAAAAGGAGTTTGATTATGATCAGAAGCGCAAAACGACTTCTGGTCCTCTGCCTGATGATCCTCGGGATGCTGGGACTTTCATCCTGCGGGAGTTCGGATATTCCGCCGAACCGTGTCTTCACGACAGATGATCTGGAAGGAAAAGTCATCGGTGTCCAACTGGGAACTACGGGTGACATTTATGCCGCAGACCTTGAGGCGGGAGAGAATACCACTACCCGTGTGGAAAGGTACAATAAGGGAGCCGATGCCGTGTCTTCTTTGAAGCAGGGCAAGATCGACTGTGTGATCATTGATGAACAGCCGGCGAAGGCTTTCGTTCGCCAGAATCCGGAGCTTCGGATCCTGGAGGAAGAGTTTACTCTGGAAGAGTATGCGGCTGTGATCGCAAAGGAAAATACGGATCTTCTGATCAGTGTGAATCAGGCGCTGGATGAACTGCGCAAAGACGGGACTCTGAAGAAGATCATTGACAATTACATTCCCGATGAGGAAACCGGAGAAAAGATTCCTTTTACCTACGAACAGAAGGTGAAGACCGGAGATAAGCTGGTCATGGCAACCAATGCTCAGTTCCCTCCGTATGAGTTCTATGAAGACGGGAATATCGTGGGGATCGATGTGGAGATCGGACGTGCCATCGCAGACCGGGTAGGACGGGTGCTGGTGATCGATGACATTGAGTTTGATGCGATCATCAGCTCGGTAAGCTCCGGCAAAGCGGATATCGGTCTTGCGGGCTTTACTGTAACGGATGAGAGAAGTCAGCAGATCAATTTCTCTGATCCCTATACCACTTCCAAACAGGTGATCCTCGTACGTGACGATGAGGCGATCAAAGAATCTCAGAGCTTCGGAACAAAGCTGTATAATAACTTTGTTAAGGAAGGCCGTTGGAAATTCCTGGCACAGGGTCTTCTGAATACCATTATCATCACCATTCTGGCGATCCTGATCGGTGTGATCATGGGATTCCTCATGGCTCTGGTCCGCGTGGCTCACGATAAGAACGGAAATCATAAGATACTGAACTTCTTTGTGAAGGTGTATGTAACCGTTATCCGGGGAACACCGATGATGATCCAGCTGCTCATCATTTACTATGTGATCTTTTCATCGGTGGATGTCAGCAAACTTCTTGTGGCCATCGTGGCATTCGGGCTGAACTCATCGGCTTATCTTTGTGAGGTCATTCGTTCCGGTATCATGTCCATCGATGAGGGGCAGTTTGAGGCGGCGAAGAGTCTTGGTCTCGGTTATCAGGTCATGATGAAGAGTATCATTCTTCCCCAGGCTTTGAAGAATGTTCTTCCGGCTATCGGAAATGAGTTTATCGCCCTTCTGAAGGAGACCTCCATCGCCGGATATATTGGTCTTCAGGATCTGACACGTGGCGGCGATATCATTCGGAGTCTTACTTACGAGCCGTATCTGCCGCTGATCACGGTGGCGATCGTATATCTGGTGCTTGTACTGCTTCTTACATCCCTGGTGTCCTGGATGGAGAGGAGGTTGAAGAAGAATGAGCGATAAAATGAAATTGAATGCTGAGAGTATCCCGGAAACGGAAGCTCCGGAGAGTACCGGCTCTATTGCGGAGGAAGGGGATATCCTGATCTCGGTCAGGGATCTGCATAAATCATTTGAAGGAAATCATATCCTGAAGGGGATCGATCTGGACATCCGTAAAGGAGAGGTTATCTCCATCATCGGACCCTCCGGCTGCGGTAAATCCACATTTATCCGATCGCTGAATCTTCTGGAGACTCCGGACAGCGGAAGCATCGTCTTTGAGGGGAAGGAACTGACGGGAAAGAAACCTGCGGAACAGAACAAGATCCGTGAACGGATCGGAATGGTGTTCCAGCAGTTTAATCTGTTTAAGAATATGACGGTGTTGGAGAATCTTACGCTTGCACCGGTCAAGCTGGGTGTGATGGACAGAGAGGCAGCGGCAAAGGAAGCTGCACATCTGCTGGACCGTGTTGGTCTGGCGGATAAGGCGAATCAATATCCGGCACAGCTTTCCGGCGGACAGCAGCAGCGTGTGGCCATAGCAAGATCTCTGGCCATGAAGCCGGACGTTATGCTCTTTGATGAGCCGACATCAGCGCTCGATCCGGAAATGGTGGGCGAGGTCCTGAAGATCATGAAGAATCTGGCGCAGGAAGGGATGACCATGGTGGTGGTAACTCATGAGATGGGATTCGCCATGGGGGTATCCACCCGAGTCCTCTTTATCGACGAAGGTGTGATCAAAGAAGATGCACCGCCGGATCAGCTTTTCGCGAATCCGCAGAACCCGCGGCTGAAAGAATTTCTGGGCAAGATGCTGCGGTAGAGGTCTGCAAAGTATAGAGCATATCAGATTGTTGGAAAAGAGGGGAAAAATGAATAAGGCACGTGTAAAGAAGAATATAGCGATCACTTTGATCCTTCTGGCTGTGATCGGTCTCATCATCTACACACTCTGCACAGAGCTGGTGGTCGGAGACGATTATCAGAGCAAATTTTATGCTACATGGGTAGCGTTGCTCCCGCCGCTCATCGCCATCGTTCTTGCGCTGGTAACAAAAGAAGTGTATTTGTCTTTGCTCATCGGAGCGGTCACGGGTGCACTTCTGTATGCAAACTTTGATCTGGAATTTGCGTTTAATACCATGCTCTTCGGAACGGATTCTGACGGCGATGCCGCAGGTCTGATCCCGAAGATCGCGAATTCCTGGAACGCCGGTATCCTCGTGTTCCTGGTGCTTTTGGGTATTCTGGTAGCCCTGATGAACAGGGCCGGCGGTTCCTCCGCTTTCGGTCGCTGGGCTTCCGCGCATATCAAGACGCGGATCGGGGCACAGCTGGCAACTATTGCACTTGGTATACTGATCTTTGTGGACGATTATTTCAACTGCCTGACGGTGGGAAGTGTTATGCGTCCGGTGACGGACGGGCACAAGGTGTCCCGTGCGAAGCTGGCATATCTGATCGATGCAACGGCTGCGCCGATCTGTATCATCGCTCCCATCAGTTCCTGGGCGGCGGCGGTTACCTCCTCCGTTCCGGATGATGCAGGGATCAACGGATTTCAGACATTTCTGAAGACGATTCCCTATAACTTCTATGCGCTCCTGACCATCATCATGATGATCTATATTACCGTACGTCGTCTGGATTACGGACCGATGAAGAAGCATGAGCTGAATGCCCTGAAGGGCGATCTCTTCACTAGCGGTCGGGTTTCCGAAGTAGAAGAGGACCAGCCGAATCCGAAGGGCTGTGTGCTGGATCTGGTACTTCCGGTGGTGGTTCTGATCGGCAGCTGTGTCATGGGTATGGTCTACACCGGCGGTTTCTTTGAAGGAGAGAGCTTTATCGATGCATTTGCAAATGCAGACGCATCCGTGGGTCTGGTGTTTGGTGCGTTCATCACTTTGGTCTTCACGTTTTTTTATTACATGTATCGCGATGTTATCACCTTTAAGGAGTTTGCGGCCTGCATCCCGAAAGGCTTTGTGGCCATGGTAGCACCGATCCTGATCCTGGCTTTGGCATGGACCCTGTCCGGCATGACAAATCTGCTGGGCGCAAAGATTTTTGTGGCTGATATGGTGGGCAGCTCTGCGGGAGCCCTGCAGGCATTCCTTCCGGCGGTTATCTTCCTGGTGGCTTTGGGATTGGCATTTGCAACCGGAACCTCCTGGGGAACCTTTGGAATCCTGATCCCCATCGTTTTAGGTGTGTTCGATCACGGAACCATGATGGTAATGTGTATCGCGGCCTGCCTGGCAGGTGCGGTCTGCGGCGACCACTGCTCACCGATCTCCGATACCACCATCATGGCATCGGCGGGGGCGCAGTCGAATCACGTGGATCATGTATCCACGCAGCTTCCGTATGCACTTACCGTAGCTGCCGTTTCGGCGGTGACCTATATCGTTTCCGGTCTGTTGGAGTGGTTCTGGGAGCTCGGCTGGCTCGCACTTCCCATAGGGATTATATTGATGCTCGGCACGCTGATCGTGATCGAGCATTTCGCCGGAAGAGAGCCGGCGGATGCGGTTAAGACAGAGTCAGACAAATAAGTGA
>CAMPAX010000162.1 GCA_946633495.1 uncultured Lachnospiraceae bacterium
AAAGGAACGGACGGATTCTCCCAAAACAGCAGCAAGTGCATGTTCCCTTGCGGCTGGAAAACTGAATCCTTCCTTTTGTTTTTCTTTCAGAGTTTCCCGGTAACGTGCGGGTTCTTCCATGATACAGTCCGCGGCTTCCGAGAAAATGTGTTCCTCCGGGGTTTCGACTCCGAAGCAGAGATAGTCCACAAGCGATGAACGTGTCAGAAGCGCCACTGCACCTTCCGCAAAATCCCCGGCACTTCCGGTTGCGAAAAGTACGGGAAGTTCAAATACCAGATCGATCCCCGAAGCCGCAGCCGCCCTGGCTCTCAGATATTTATCCTGTGACATGGGGAGACCCTGCTGGGAAAAACAGCCGCTCATGACAGATACGGAATGATGCGCGCCGGTTTTGAACTTTGCAGTCTCCAGCAGATAAGCATGTCCGTTATGATAGGGATTGTATTCACTGATGATTCCGAGTGTGGACATATCAAAGCCTCCGCCGCGGATATTTGAAAAAATGTGATGTCATTCGAAAAGGACGTAAAAATAATCATCCTGACACATTATAAAAGAATGGATTTTAAAATGCAATTGTGTTATAATAGCTTTCGCAGATCATATTTCTATCTATCTCAGTATTTCTATCTATTTCAGTTCTGAAGATTCTAATCTGAGTTTCTGTTTTTTTCGGTTGACTTTTCCCGTTAAATGTTATAGGATAGTCTAAAAGCGAACGAGTGTTCGACATTTTATGGTGGATTATTTCAGGAGGTTTTTATGGCGGACGAGAATAAGATTAAGGCGTTGGATGCAGCGTTGCTGCAGATTGAAAAACAGTTCGGAAAAGGATCTGTAATGAAACTGGGCGATAAGAATGCCCATCTGAATATAGAAGTGGTACCGACAGGCTCTCTCAGCCTGGATATTGCACTGGGGATCGGCGGTATGCCGAGAGGCCGTGTGATCGAGATCTACGGACCGGAATCCAGTGGTAAAACCACGGTTGCCCTTCATGTGGTTGCCGAGGTTCAGAAGCAGGGTGGGATTGCAGGATTTATCGATGCGGAACATGCGCTGGATCCTTCCTATGCAAAGAAGATCGGGGTGGATATCGATAACCTGTACATTTCTCAGCCGGATAACGGTGAACAGGCACTGGAGATCACGGAGACCATGGTTCGCTCCGGTGCGATGGATGTAGTGGTAATCGACTCTGTAGCAGCGTTGGTTCCGAAGGCAGAGATCGACGGTGATATGGGGGATTCCCATGTAGGACAGCAGGCGAGACTGATGTCACAGGCGCTTCGGAAATTGACCGCTGTGATCAACAAGACCGGATGTGTGGTGATCTTCATCAACCAGCTGCGTGAGAAGATCGGCGTTATGTTCGGGAATCCGGAGACAACCACCGGCGGCCGTGCGCTGAAGTTCTACTCATCCATTCGTCTGGATGTGCGCAGAACCGAAACTTTGAAACAGAATGGAGAAGTGATCGGTAATCATGTTCGTGTGAAAGTGGTTAAGAACAAGGTGGCACCTCCGTTCCGTGAAGCTGAGTTTGATATTATGTTCGGTCAGGGAATTTCCAGATCCGGTGATATCCTGGATCTTGCTTCAAAATACGATGTGGTGGTAAAGTCCGGTGCATGGTATTCCTACCTTGGAGAGAAGATTGGCCAGGGACGTGAGAATGCAAAGCTTTACCTTCAGGAGAATCCCGATGTGATGAAGGAGATCGAAGACAAGGTGCGTGAGATCGTCGGAATCGGAGAGGGTACAGAGACGCCGGAGGCGCAGGATGACGATCAGGAATAACACAGAATTCCCTTCAGTATCGTATCATGATTTAAACACACAGAACCAACCATATCTGCCGTTTTCCACAAAAAACGGCAGAATCCATATTCGATTCAACTGCGGTAGTTTTCGTTTATATTCAAACTTGTTTATCTAAGTTCGTTTAGTATATTTATTTGATCGTTTTCTCCTTATCCTGGGGGCAAAATACCTTTTGACCCCAGCATCATTAATTTGTATAGATAAGGAGAATTAAAAATGAATGTAGAAGAATTTCAAAGACAGAAGAAGATCCGGGATTTTGCAAAAGAACATCTCCCGGAGATGGTACGTCAGCGTCTGACGGACCGCAGCATCAGTGAGGTGTATTCGAAAGAATCCGTTAAAAATAACGGAGAGGTTTATTTAGGGATCACAGTCGTTCCCGCCGGGCAGGAGATCGCACCCTGCATCTACGTGGAATCCTATATACCTCCGGATCCGGCCGTATTCCAGCAGGAAGGGGTTTGGGAGAAGGTGGCTGATCGGATGGCATTCGATTTTCGATATGCCCTGGATACGGTAGAACCGAAAGCGGAAGAACTCTTTTTGGAAAAAGATATAAAAGATAAGCTGATCCTGAAGGTGGTAAACCGGGATCGGAATGACAAGCTGCTTTCCATGTATCCGCATAAGGATTTTCTGGATCTGTCCGTTTTGCTGGAATGGGAAGTGACCTGCGGAGGACGGATCGGATATATTCATATCTCAGATGCTATTCTGCAGAATTGGGGACAATCCTTTGATGAGATGTATCAGGTCGCGTTGGAGAATACCATGCGAAAGTATCCCGGAAAGGTCGAACCCCTGGAAAATGTACTTCGGGAATTGATCGGTGACGATAATTCCATATGTCCGCATGGAATCCTCGGGGCCTCCGATTCGGGCGCTTCTTCCGAAACAGCGGGGGAGGAGACTCTCTCGGATTTTAAAAGTCCTTTTTACTATTTAGGAACATCCAGATCCGTGCAGGGGGTCGTCGTTCTTCTTTATCCGGAAATGATGAAAGAAGTATACCGGAAGATCAAAGAACCGTTCTATGTACTCCCTTCCAGTGTAAATGAATTACTGGTTCTCCCATGCAGCTTTGAACCTCGGCATGACCGCCTGAAAAATCTGGTTTGGGAAGTCAATACTTATGTTCTTGATCGGGCGGACATATTATCGGATCTTTTGTATGTTTATGATCCGGAATCCGACGAGCTGAAAGTCCTTTCGGATGACTGACGTGGTTCCGTGTGGCTGAACTATATTTATTTTTACACAAGAAACACTTGACGTTATCTTTTTGGTGTGATAGAGTACAAAATGATTAGTGTATTTCGTGAACGTTTGAATTGCATGATCATTATTAATTATCATTTGGAGGACTATTTGAGATGGCAAAGGGGACTGTAAAATGGTTTAATAACCAAAAAGGATATGGCTTTATCACCGGAGAGGATGGAAAGGACGTATTTGTTCATTTTTCCGGACTTGTGATGGAAGGCTTCAAGACACTTACAGAAGGTCAGACCGTTGAGTATGAAGTTACAGACGGAGAGAAAGGACCGCAGGCTGTAAATGTAACAGTCGTTGGTTAATCTGATATATTTATTCAGAACCAGTTTGAAGGGATCGGCAAAAAGAAGCCGATCCTTTTTCTGTATCTTTCGGTATATGTTGATGAATGGAAAAAAGTATGCTACAATATGGAAGTTTTGAAAGTGCGGGCAGTCTGCCGTTCCTTATGGATCGCTGATGCCGTATAACAGAAAGAGAAGATAATTCGTATGAGTGCGCTAAATACAGCGGAGATCGTATTGAAAGAGGAGCCGGGTAAGGGTTCGCTCGATGAAAAGAAGACAGATACGAAAGAACCGGAGCAGGAATCGGTAGAAATCGTGGAGGAACAGAAGGAATCCGCGAGAGATATCTATTTCCGAAACAAAGCAAGAAAGAAAAAGATCAGAAGAAGGGTTGCTTTGCTTTCTGTCGTTGTTGTTGTCCTGATTGCCGGTGTATTCGGATTTTTCACATATCGATTTTTCTCCAATATCCGTCCGGGAGTCACCATCGAAGCAGGTGAGTCCCTTCCGTCTGTAGACGATTTTCTGTATGATCCGGGACGTGGGACAAAATGTGATACGGACCTTGCGAAGATCAGTAATCGTGAACCGGGAGATTATCCTGTTGAGTTTTCATGGTTGTTTTTCCGGGAGGAAGCAATACTGACGGTTCAGGATACGGTCGCTCCTACGGGAGAAGTGAAGGATATGATCTGTAAGATCGGAGAAAAACCGAAAGCAGAAGATTTTGTCGTGTCCATGAGTGATGAAACTGACATCTCTGTACGGTATGTACTGGAACCGATCCTGAATAAAGAGGGCACAAGAAAAGTCAGTATCCTGTTGGAGGATAAGGGTGGGAATCAGACCATTTTAAAAGCAAATCTTACACTTTATGACGAGACGAATGTTCCGGTGATCAAAGGAGCAAAGGATATCCATATCTTTACGGGGGATTCTGTATCCTACAGGGCCGGGGTTTCAGTCCTCTCCAAGCTTGAGCCGGCTCCGCAGCTGGTGATCGATAATTCCAAGGTGAATCTGGATAAACCCGGAGTCTATCCGGTGACTTATTCGGCTACGGATCAGTTTGGAAGAACCGGAACAGTAACGATCAATCTGGAGATCGAGGATAAACCGGAAGACTATGATGACATGATATTGATGAATGAGAAAGCGGATCAGCTGATCGCATCCATCATAACTCCGGACATGAATGATATGGAGAAGCTTTTTGCGATCTTCCGTTGGATCCGCCTGAATATTCCCTGGTCCGGAGGCAGATCCGAGCATAATGAGATTCAGCAGGTTATAAACGGTCTGGATGGAAAGCCCGGAGACTGCTATACGGATGCCATGACCATGAAGGTATTGCTGGACAGAGTCGGGATCCGGTATATCATGATCGAGAAAAATGATGAGACCGGTATGCATTACTGGCTGATGGTTCAGTATGAAGGAAACTGGTATCATGTGGATCCTACACCGGTTTATATCACGCAGTTTGTTACATTCCTCAGTACGGATGCACAGATTCAGATCGATTCGGATAAGTACCGCCCGCATTTCTATGACCGGGATACCCGGTATTATCCGACGACCCCTGTGATCAGCCCCTGTAAGGTAGTATATAATCCGGAAGTGAAGGATTATTTTCTGGAGGTTGGGGACTGGCTTCCGGGAGCGGATTCCGAAGGGATTCCGCGTTAGGGAGATGCTGCCCGGTGTATATGTGACCACCGAGCATGGCACAGCGAATCAGAGTTAACCGGTGAATACACTTGTCTTATGGACCGGCTGCGTCTTTTGCCTGAGTGGAAAATGCACGGAGCCTTGCAGAAGGGATCCTGCGACGAAGGTTTGGAGTAAAACAAGATGACAAATGTACTGGAATATATGGAACAAACGGTAGATCAGGTTCCGGAGAAGACCGCCTTCTCCGATGGGACGGAGAGTGTTACATTTCGGGAACTGTATCTTCGCTCACGGGCTGTGGGAAGCGCCCTGGCACACCGGGGACTTTGCCGTGAACCGGTAGTGGTTTACATGCATAAGAGTCCGGATATGGTAAATGCATTCTTCGGAGTTGTTTACAGTGGCTGCTTCTATGTTCCGATCGATGAGGAAATGCCTGTGCATCGCATCCGTCTCATCTTCGAAACCGTTCATCCAGGAGCCGTGATCTGTGATGAACATACCATGGCGCATACGGAAGAGCTTGGGTATCTGGATCGGGCCGTTTTGTTCCGCGA
>CAMPAX010000163.1 GCA_946633495.1 uncultured Lachnospiraceae bacterium
CGGCGTCCAATGCGGAGAACCTTTACTTTGAGGCGGATTTCCAGGAAGAAGAGATCGTGAATGACGTGATCTATTATATGAGGGGAGAACCGTTGCTGGAGTATGAAGAGAATGTCCTGCAGGAAAAAGAAGCGGAAGAAAATGTTCTGGCCGAGCAGGAAACCCAAAGTCAGCAGGAAATGAGCGCCGCTGAACAGCAGGCCGCGGAACATGATGCGGATATCGATACGGAGATATAAAAAAGATGGAGACGAAAAATCGGCTCCATCTTTTTTGCCTGGAAATGATCGCCTGTTCAGGATCAGTCCAGCTCGATATTTTCCGTAGCGGCTGCAGCATCGGAAGCTTCAGCAGCAGCTTCTTCTGCCTTCTCAGCAACTTCTTCTGCCTTGTCGGCAGCTTCATCCAAAGACACATACTCACGATCGGCAGGCTCGCCGTCCACAACGATCTCATTCTCAGCTACGGATGCATCGTCGGCTGTGCCCCACTTCTCGGTGGCTTTTTCCTTTACGGTCTTTGCTGTCTCGGAAACTTTCCTGGCGGCGTCTAACGTGGTGCTTTTTACCTTCTCGGTGGCCTTCTGGACCTTATTATCCACGTCATACTTTTCATTTGCCTTCTTGTAGGTCTCGGTCTCGCGGATCTCCTCTTTGAAAAGAGAGCAGACACCTGCTACTGCAAGGGCAGCAACCCCAAGTTTAAACACTCCGCCGACAAATTTTCCAATTCCCATGGTAACCCCTCCTGTGTGATGAATTGTTTGCTTCTGTGCGTACAATTGCCGTGGGAAAGAAATCCTTCCCAACGGTTATCATATATGCTTTATTTTACCCTAACCACATGAAAAATGCAAGAAATAGTAGAAAATGAACGCTCATTCGGTTATACTTGAGAGTGGTGTCTGCCGTCTTTTTTGGGGTGGGACATCAAAAAAGAGTAAAAGGACATTTTCAATATGGAACATAAAGATCTCCTGGCTTTTTTTGGCGAAGAACAAAAAAAAGATGAGGAGCAGAGAAAAAAACTCCAGCGATCCTTTGACCGGATCGCATGGCTTCGGCTGGCAGTCTTTCTGGCAGCGGTGATCCTGCTCTATATGGGACTGACCAAACGGCCGATGCAGGAACTTTATCTGGTGGGAGGATTCCTTGGGGTTGCAGGATTTCTGATCCTGATCCGCCTGCATGACGGAGTGGAGAAGCAGCAGCGGATGCTGGAAGCAAGGATAGCGGCGGTTGCGGCTTATCCGGCCAGATTCGGAACGGACTGGCGGGAGTTCTCCGAAGACGGAAGCGGTTATCTTCAGAAGGCTGATACGGTATGCAGGGACCTGGATCTCCTCGGACCGGGGTCTCTCTATCAGATGATCAATATCTGCCAGTCGGCTTATGGAAAATGGAGACTGGCGGATACGTTAAAGGATCCTTATTCCCTGATTGATGAGAGAGAGGAACGGCAGGAAGCAATCCATGAACTGTCCGAAAAACCGGGATTTCTTCTCGACTATGAATCGGCGGTACGGCGGGCGTTTGTGGATGGACGCCGTCATCCGACCCGCGAGGACGCTTCAAAAAAACCCGGCAATACCTATACCCCGGGAAAGATCCGGTTTGCAGGCTGGATGGGCCTTTTGATGGTGCTGGTTCCGGCAATGAATCTGGCGGTCGTGGCTGCCATATTGATCGGTATGATCCAGCCGGCCTGGATCCTGGTGTCCTTCCTTGCAGGATACGGGATCACGGCAGGCTGCAAAGGAAGGGTGGAGGCTGAGACGAAGGGGATCTTCTCCTCGGAAATGACCAGCGGTCAGATCTTTCCTATATTCAAAACCATTCAGGATGCGGAGTTTCATTCTGCAAAACTGAAAGCGATCCGGGACCGGGTGGTCGGTACGGACGGAATGATGGCAGCACAGAAGCGCTTGTCCCGTTTGGCAGATCTGAAGAACCTGGATTATAATCCGGTGGTGGGAATGCTGCTTACGGGATTCGCAGGCTGGGATTTCTGGCTGGCTTTTATGGCGGCTCGCTGGGACGAGAAGCATGGAAAGGCCTTTGCGGGAAGCTTCGACATTGTTGCGGAGCTGGAGGAACTGGGCAGTCTTGCGGTTCTTTCCGTTGTGCGGCCTACGGTACTCCCCAGACTGGATCTTGGTTACGAAGGAGACAGGGAGAATGCTTCGGCAAAGGATTCGTCCGTCAGAGGGATTCGTTTTAAAAATCTGGCCCATCCTCTTCTGGATCCGGGAGCTGTGGTATCCAATGACGGGGAGCTTGCCTCACCGCTTACAGTGATCACTGGATCCAATATGTCCGGTAAGACCACATTTCTCAGAACGGTTGCCATCAATCTGGTGCTGTCTTACGTAGGTGCCGGGGTGGTTGCGGATGAATTTTCATCGGATTATCGGAAGCTTTTCACCTCCATGCGTGTACAGGATGACGTGGCAGGAGGGATCTCCACCTTCTATGCAGAGATCCTTCGGATCAAGGAGATGGCAGAATATAATAAAAGGTCAGAGAGCATCCCGGCGCTTTGCCTGATCGATGAGATCTTTAAGGGAACAAACTCCGCGGATCGGATCGTGGGGGCTGAGGAGGCGTTAAAGAAGCTGTCGGTGGGCGGAAGCATGGTGATCGTAACTACCCATGATTTCGAACTCTGCAGCCTGAAACAGACCGACGGAACTCCCGCGGACAATCGGCATTTCGAAGAATCCTACGCGGATGATAAGCTGGTATTCGATTACAAGATGAAAGACGGACCCTGCAAGACCAGAAATGCCAGGGCACTTCTGAATCTGGCGGGACTCCTGGATTCGGTGGAGTGATAACTTAAATTCTGTTTTCACGGATTTTTGACAGCTTTGACGATGAAATAGTGAAAAATCAACAATAATTATTATTCAATTTCGACAAAATGACGTTGACGTAAGGCGTAAAAAAGGTTAAAATGACAGTTAGGATTGCGTTATTCTGCGTATTTTTTGTGCGCATGATTACGGGCTGAGTTATTTATGTGGAAATGAGGAGGAGGAGACATGGCATTACCGGCAAATATAACATCTGGAAGCGACAACAATGTCTTATCAATCGCGGCATCAAACAATAAAGGGTTATTGATCCGCTTCCTGAATGAGCAGGTTGAGGATGGCTTTTATGCGCTGGTCATCGATTATCTCAAGGACACGAACTTTGATCTGAAGACCATGAACGTGGATGAGGATGTTCGTTCCCAGTGTGCGAAGTTGTACGAATTGGGCGAGTTCGTTGATGAGAACATTAAGCAGCCGGAACGGTTTGAGATTGACGAGTGGATCGAGCCGCTGTTCAGTTTTGTATACGGAGATATCGATCCGTCCGATATTGATGCGCCGATCAATACCACAGGAATCTATCGTTACAGCATCTGGCTGATCTATCTGTATCAGAGAGAGAAGTTTGGCGAGGCTATGCGTCTCATCGGTGAGCGTATCGCACCGCTTCTTATCAATGTGAGCTACCAGATCCTGGAAGATGATGACCGTCCGAAGAACTTTGACAAGGCCCTGATGGGATATCTGGATCTGATCCACGTTGTTATGGAGATGGGGCTTCCGACCTCCATGGCGAATTCCGAGGCATATCTGTCCAACCTGGAAGTTCTCTTCGATTATGTGGTTGAGGATCCGCATGTCGGGATCGATTATAAGACACAGCTCTCCATCGGTTTGTTCAACACCTTTATCGCAAATAAGGATTACAACAAGGCGTTTGAGTTCTATGGGCTGAATGCAGAGTATATCCCTATTGATAATATGGCGGTTTATGAGAGCTTCAAGGAGCTGATCCGCAATGTCAATACGACACAGGATACCAGTGTTCTTTCCAGAAATGTGCTGACGGCCATTTCCAAGCAGGAGATCTATAACAAGCGTATCGATACACTGATCTCGGAAGTGTCCGCTTTCGTAAAGAAGGTTTATCTCTATATTGAGAATGAGCCGGATATGAAGAAGAATCTGCAGACCCTGGGCGCAGGCTCTCAGCTTACCGGCAAGACCAACATCTTCGAAGGTCTTTATGAGTATAATCTGGTATTCTACGAGTGCGGCATCAAGGAACTGGTAAACTCCGATGTGACCGGACGTTCCTGGGAAGAGAAGTATGAGATCCTGGAGAAGCTGTATACCACATTGAATGTTGTATTTGACGGTTACAATGTTTATGAGCTTTCCAACAAGATCGAGCATCAGTATGTGGAGATCACCTGGATCAATGACTACGTAAATGCGAATCCGTCCCTGCTGAAGATGTTCTTCAGTGTGAAGGAGAAGATCAAAGCGTTTAAGGTACGTAAGAACGCGATCCTTGAGAAGTCCAAGACCAATTACGAGATCAAGCAGATGATCGATGACCGTCAGAAGACGCTTGTCTTCATGGCGGCGGAAGATATGATCATCAACGGCCTGAACGGCGGAAGAATTGCTATCATCAACAGTGACTATGATCCGAGAAAGGCTGAGAAGTATCTGATAAAGGATTATGCTGAGGTTGTGGTTCCTGCCAAGTATAAGAAGGCAGAGATCCCGCAGTCCGGCGGTAAGCTCTTCGGACGTGCTTCCACACCGGCTATGGATCCGGATCTCAGAAAGCTTCTGGATGATTCCAAGATCGAAGAGATGCTCTTAAAGTCCGAGTGGCTGTGGTATCAGTTTGAGACCAAGGGGCAGGAATCCCAAACGCAGCAGGAAGCAACTTACAGTGTGATCTGTCTTGTGAAGGCGGTTGAGAAGCTGCTGGATAAGAAGGGCGGCGCAGGATCCGTAAAACCGGAGGCAACACCGAACAAGAAGGTGATCATCACAAAGACCGGAAAGGTGATCGAGCTTTCGGATGAAGGCAGCCAGTCTTCGAACGAAAGAAATACTGCAACGCCGAATGTGGTTGACAGTATTAACAACATTCAGAACACTCTGAAGGACAAGTCGGAAGAGAATGTCGAGTATGTGAAGTCTTATATCAATGACTGGCTGGATTCCGTCATGAAGTGTAAGTTTGACCTTGATACGATGCTTTCACTGTTCGAGGCAGAAGAATTAAGAACCAAGAGCTTCCAGGTACTGAAGAAGCTTAGAGCAGACATCCTTTAATGTGATGACAGGGCAGGAAGGCATGGGCGATGCGCTTATGCAGCCGCGTGATGCTTTATTGCTCCCGAATCTTAATACGTGAGACTGCATGGGTGGTTTCACTGATCAAATGAATTATGAGTGAGGATGTCGAAGTCCTCCTGTATGCTGTGTAAGGTTCTTCACAGCAGAAAAGACCGGAGTTTTTTCCGGTCTTTTTCTTTGCAGATCATTCGGTTCGGTTTTTCCTGTAAGGATAAGTCAGCCGCCGTTTTACGGATTCTCTGCTGTGGGAGAAAAATACTGCGGCTTTTAACGGCTGTATATCCTGAGAAACTCATTTGGAACGGAGAGGGTGGTGCCTTAGATACATCCATAGGACCGGCTTCTCCAGGATCCGTTTCAACTTGATCTGGATTTTGGTCTCTTTGGCAACCGGCTGAACAAGGATGGAAGGCA
>CAMPAX010000164.1 GCA_946633495.1 uncultured Lachnospiraceae bacterium
TGATATACCGTTTTCGCTGGAGGTGACCGGAATCCGTTTTGGGGATGAGAAAGAGACAACAGTTAAATATGCCACGGATGATACGGGATATCTTTCCACCGGATGGTATTTTGATACCACGGGGACTACAAAGGGAACCCGCTGGCCGCGGGAAAAGAACGGTTCCACTGCGGCAGCGGCTGTGCCGCGATATCGGGACGGCAAGGGCGAATGGCAGAAGGTTCCGGAGGGGATCGCAGTCGCGTATCTTGGAAGTTTCCTTGAAAAACCTTCGAAGGTGCTGGTACAGGAGAATATGACGGAATCACAGAAGCAGTTCTATCTGCCGCAGACAGTAGGGGCATATGATATGGCCTCGCACGGATTCATTTACCGGGAGATCGAAGAGGCGATCAGAAATGCCGTAAGCGCGGATCTTACATGGAAAAACTTTCAAAGAACCTATGCAACCCTGGTAAAAGAGTCATTGGATCCTTCTGTTACGAAGAATAATCCAAACTATTCGCTGAAGGGCGCAGAGTATAAACTGTTCAGAGAGAAAAAAGATGCCGAAGCTGCGCTGCGTTCAAGAAAGGATGCAAAACCGGACTATGGGAAAGCCATCGGAACGTTTACCGTCGGTTCCGACGGAACGTCGAATGTGATCGATGTGACAGCGTATATGAAGAAAGATCCGTCGACCGGTATCTGGAGCAAGGGCGGAACTATGTTTTATGTGATCGAGTCAAGGGCCGGAAAGAATTATCAGATCAGTGACAATGTGGAACCAATCCTTGTGACAGATAAGAATATCGATGGAAATCCGGCGGTGCTCCGTGTATCGGAGGAGCCGATCCGGGGGAATGTCGAGATGGCGATCCGGAAGATATCAAACGGAAACCGTATGAAGGATCTGGAAGGGGCGAAATTTAACGTAAGCTACTACCCGCTGGATGTTTCGAAGAATTATACAGCCGGGGAGATCCGTAATCGGATGAGTAAACCTGAGCGGTCTTACGAATGTACCACAGAGAAGCTTGAACTGAATGATGGTGAGTATATCGGGATCTTTTTCAAAGAGAAGTTTCCTCTGGGATATCTGATCATCGAGGAAGCGGATCCGCCGACGGATTACAGGATGCCGGGAAGGAAGGATGTGGCAGCACTGAACGGCACGGAAAGTCCTTTTCCCATGGTGCTTGTGATCGATGGGCAGGGAAGCCCGGAAACCGGATATGATACGGCACTTACGTGGCTGCTGGATGCAGATGGAAAAAGAATCGCCATGCTGGAACCGGGTTTGCCCATTTCCCTCAGGGAAGGGGAAGAAACCCGGGCAGCGGGAGGCGGATCCTTTGCAAATGAACTCGTCTTTTCCGACAGTATCATTCGAGGTGATCTGGAGCTTTGGAAGGTTTCCGACAGGGAGGAAGAACCTTTGGAAGGGGCTGTATTCCTGATCGAAAACATGGATACCCATGAGGAACACAGGATCGTAACGGATTCCGACGGGTATGCAAGCACGTCTTCCGCATATCAGAAACACAGTGAAAATACAGGCTATTATGATGACGGAAAAGAATATGACGGAACAAAGGCAGGGATCTGGTTCCGTGAAGCACCGTCTGATCCGACAGCTTCGGACCAGACGCCGGATGATGACGACGGAGCTTTGATCGCAGGTTGGTACCGGGTGACAGAGACCGATGCGAAGGGATGTCAGAAGGAGGAACCGATCCTGATCCGTGTAGGCTGGGAACAGGTTGAGGAGAAAGGCGGATATGTCTGGAGGAAACCTGCACAGGGTGAGATCGACCGGATGACATATCGGATCTATGATCCCGAACGCATGGATGGCAAGGAGGTCATCACGGATATGAGGCGGCCGGAGCTTGGTACGCTGGCACTGGCTTTTGATCCGGAGGAACTGGTTCCGGGAGAAGCCGGAGTAACGAATATCCGCGAACAGCTGGTTCGGGACGGGCGGTATGCAAATGTGAAGGTGGTTGAACCGGGCAAGGCTCAGACTGTCTGGGACGTATGCAGTTACACAAATCTTCGTGCGGGAACCACATATACACTGGTAGGAACGCTGATGGTGAAGCAGGAGGATGGATCTGTCCTTCCGTTCCTTCGCCCGGATGGCAGTATCGTGACCGCAAGATCGGAAGCCTTCACCACTCCGGATGTTTATCAGTCTTCCCGTTATGAAGCCTGCGGAACGGTAACCGTACGTTTCGACGAACTGGATCTTAGGGCCTATGCAGGCCGTGAATTGGTGGTTTATGAAAGACTGTACCTCGGAACGGATACAGAGGGAGATGCAGTGGCAGTCCATTATCCCGACAGCAATAACGACACGGTAACATTTCCGCTTCTTCATGAAAATCCGGATTCCGAGTATCAGACCCTGACGGTGCGGGATATTCCCGATACGCCGGAGGAACCGGAAGAACCGGAGGAACCGGAAGAGCCGGAGGAACCGGAAGAGCCGGATAAACCGCAGGACACAACTCTCGCACGTCGTCCCCAACCGCAGGCGACGGTGATCGATCGACAGCCTCAGACCGGGGACGGTACACCGCTTACGGTTTTTGGGATCCTGCTGGGGGTAGGAGCGCTGGGAGCCTTGATCCTGATCCATTTCAGAAAGAAAAAGTAGACGCAGGAGATGTCCGGGACTCACCGGCTTGAAGAAAACTGTTGACGGAAAGTCAGGTCTTATATTATAATTCCAAAGGAACAAAGGCGTTCTGGGTCATTTTATGCGGCTCAGAACGTTTTTGCTTTCTATCTCCTCATAAAAGATCGTGACGGGAAGGTGAGAAAATGGACGGCTTTTTGGACAATTTGGCAGAGGCGAATGATGTGGTCAACAGTTTTGTGTGGACGAAGGTAGGAGTATGGCTGCTGATCGCAGTCGGACTCTTGATGACGATCCTTACAAAATGCTTTCAGGTATCTCATTTCGGACATTGGATGAAGAAAACCGTAGGCAGCCTTTTTGAGAAGAAGGTTCGCTCTCATACGGGTGAGAAGGCATCGATCTCACAGTTTCAGGCACTTTGTACAGCTTTGGCTGCGACTGTAGGTGTCGGCAATATTGCGGGTGTTGCCGGAGCCATTGTGACCGGCGGACCGGGTGCTGTATTCTGGATGTGGGTAGCTGCGTTTTTAGGAATGATGACCAACTATTCAGAGAATATACTTGGTATCTATTTCCGCCGCAAGAACAAGAAGGGCGAATGGTCCGGTGGTGCAATGTATTACCTGCAGGATGGACTCGGAGGCTACGGGGGAATGAAGGGAATCGGAAAGTTCCTTGCCATTGTCTTTGCAATCTGTGCCGTTTTTGCTTCCTTCGGTATCGGAAATATGGGACAGGTGAATAAGATCGTCCTGAATTTCACTTCTGCATTTGATATTCCGGCACTTTCCGAAAAGGTGCTTTATACCGGAGATAACGGGTCCTCAGTAACGCTTTATCATCTGATCATCGGCATCGTCATTCTGATTTTGGTTGGTATTGTCGTAATCGGAGGACTGAAGCGTATCGCTCTTGTTGCAGAAAAGATCATTCCGTTTATGGTTGTCATGTTCGTTCTCGGATCTCTTACAGTGATCCTGATGCATGCTTCCGCCATCGGTAAGGCATTTGGATCTATCTTCTCCATGGCATTTTCCGGTCAGGCGTTATGGGGCGGCGCCGCAGGTATTTCGCTGAAGCAGATCATCACCATGGGCTGCAAGCGCGGTGTCTTCTCAAATGAAGCGGGTCTTGGTTCTTCGGTTATGGTTCATTCGAACTCCAACGTTGTGGAACCGGTAAAGCAGGGACTCTGGGGTATCTTTGAAGTATTTGCGGACACCATCGTGATCTGCACCATGACGGCACTTACCATCCTTACCTCCGGCGTGATCGATCTTGAGACCGGTGTCATCGCGAAAGGTGATGATGCTACGCTGGTTGCGGAATCCTTTAACACTGTTTTCAAGTTCGGAGATTTTGAACTGGGAAAATACTTTGTCGCGATTGCGATTCTCCTGTTTGCCTTTACCACGGTACTCGGCTGGTCACACTACGGGACCAAGGCGGTTGAGTATCTGGCAGGCAAAAGGGCCGAGTGGATCGTCATTGCATATAAGATCATATTTGTTATGGTGATTCTTTTGGGCGCGCTTCTGACTTCTTCCATCGCATGGGATATTTCGGATACCTTTAACGGTATGATGATGCTTCCAAACCTGATCGGTGTCCTGGCGTTGTCACCGTTGGTAGTGAAGCTGACGAAGAACTATGTGGATCGAAGGATAAAGGGGAAAGATATCGAACCCATGCTGTCGTATTTCCCTGAAATTCAGGAGGAACATGCAAGAAAGATCCGGGAGACCGGAGAGGACTGATCGGGTTATACGTCCCGGTTCAGGACATTTGTTAAGCAGAACCGCGTACATGTGTATGGGGATACAAAAAAACGGCTCGTTGAGCCGTTTTTTTGTGTTATATATGTCATGTCACCCGATTTTTCATAGTTCGATCCTACAGTCCTTTGCAGATCAGGGATTCCCGTGTCGATCATTTTGCGGAGCTTCGGCGTTCTTTGAAATCCGAGATCTTTCCGCGAAGCTTTGAGAATGTGAAAGCGTCTTTATACTTTGCAAAGAAAGCCCGCATGGACAGTGACTTCAGATCGAAGGGGCGGAAGAAATGATCTTCTTCTTTGGCAGACCTTCGAACCTCGTTGATCTTCCCGCGAAATGCGGTGAAGAGCACGACGATGTTGTGTTCTTTTGCCAGAGTCCTGACCAGCTTCAGGAACTTGATCGCATGAAGAAAGTCGAAAATGAATATGACAAAGAATATGATAATGGCGACGGTATAACCCGGCAGATTCGTGACTACATCCAATACCTTCAGCATCGGTTTATGCACGATCAGATAGTAGATCGCGCAGATGATACCCCAGAAGAAGGTATACAGAGGACAGATGATCCCGTGGAAATTGAATCGGTTGTCCGAGTAATCCCAAAGCCGCATATTCAGCCGGATGATGAAGATGTAGCCGGTGATCAGTTCGATCACTGTCATGGTGGCAACCATGATCAGGAGTACCAGAATTTTCGTTCCCCAACCTTCCGGATCCATGCCGGGAAATGTGATAAATGCCATGACATGGAGGACACAGAGTCCGGTTCCGTACAGTGGAAGCCAGGGACCTCGAAGGAATCCCGGGTTCACCCATTTCTTCGTCTGACCGATGGAGGGAACGAAATGTCGGTAGAAGAACTCGATGACCCATCCGCCCATACACCCGAAGATAAATATAAAAGCAAGATTTTTTATTATATCCATATTATCACCGAAAGTCGATTTGTATGTGAACGTACACGGCTTTTCTTTTTCAGGTCACTTTTTTTCGGACACAGTTTTCAGCGATTATATCATGATTATGGAAAGTCGGTCAAGTGATAGCGTTATTTGAACACAGAAACGACAAATTGGCAGGAAACAGTAAAGAAATGTTTGGGCACGGTGCATTCGCCTTTAA